>JBEITC010000472.1:0-3140 GCA_040375075.1 Planctomycetota bacterium
GCCGACGACGACCACGTCGACGGCGGCGGGCAGCGCCGGCGCACCGTTGCGATCACGCCGCGGTGCGTCCATGCCGGCGCTGCGGGCGGCTCAGCCCTTCGCCGGCTTGTCTTCGACCGGCTCGGTGATGCGGAGCACGGGGCGGTTGCCCTGCGTCTCCCTGTTGTTCGCGGTGAAGCCCTTGCCGAGCTTCTTCCGCTTGAAGGTGCCGCGACGCGGACCACCGTGCTTGCGACGGGAACGTGCCATGGGATTGCTCTCTGGTATGCGGTTGGTTGGGCGTGTGGATCAGCGGGCGCAGGTCACTTCTTGCCGCCCTTCGCGGCGGCCTTCTGGGCAGCGGCGCGGACGATGAGACCCGGCTTGAACTCGACCTTGCGCTCGTTCTTGACCGTCTTCTTGACGGTCAGGTAGCCGTTGACGTGGCCCGGGACGGCGCCGCGGACGTAGATCAGGTTGCGATCGCCGTCGACCTTGACGATCTCGAGGCGCTGCATCGTGACCTGCTCGACGCCGTAGTGACCGGCCATGCGCTTGCCCTTCGGCACACCGCTGCTGATCGAGTGCTGGCGACCGAGGCCACCACCGGTGCGGTGGTTGAGCGAGTTACCGTGCGACGTGGGCTGACGGCTGAAGCCGTAGCGCTTGATCGTGCCGGCCCAGCCGCGACCCTTGGTCACGCCGGTGACGTCGACGAACTTGACGCCTTCGAACGCCGACACCGTGACATCGTCGCCCGGCTTCTGCGTCGGCTTGGCGTCGAGGCGGAACTCGCGCACGAAGCGCATGCCGTGGTCGAGGCCGGCCTTCTTGTAGTTGCCGAGCTCGGCCTGGCTGATGGTGCGCGCCGGACGGGCGTCGAAGCCGAGCTGGATGGCGTAGTAGCCGTCCGCGGCCTTCGGACGCGCGACCTTGCCGCGCTTCTTGCCGAGGTTGACGGTCGCCTTGTTGTGGCCCTCGGGGTGCTCGGCCGCGGTCGCCATCTTGACGGCGAGGACCTTGCAGGGGCCGGCCTGGATCACCGTGACGGGGATGCAGTTGCCGTCGGTGTGGAAGATCTGGGTCATCCCGAGCTTCTTGCCCAGGAGACCGAGCGTGCGCGTGCCGGTCATGTCGTGTTGCGGATGCGACGCCGCCGGAGCGACGTCTGGTCAGGTGCGAAGAGGTCAGGGCCGGATCGCGCGAGGCGCCGGCGCGTACGTTCGCTGTTTGGGGGCGGAGGAAGGTACGGACCTGCCTCCCTGGGCGCAAGGCCCAAGCCCCGGGCTTGCCGGGGGAAACGCCCCCATCGTCCGTCGGTGCGCGCGCCCTGGAGCCCCAGTCCGCGCGTGCTCCCGGCGATGGCCCTGCCTTAGCATCGCGCGCCGTGAACGACGCCCGCCGCCAGCGCCTGCTGGCCCTGGCCGACCGCCTGGGCACGCCCTGCTTCGTGTACTTCCTCGACGAGGTCCGGGCCCGCGTCGCCGCCGTGCGCGCGGCCTTCGGCGGCGCCTTCGCGCTGACCTACGCCATCAAGGCCAACCCGGCACCGGCGTTGCTGCGCGGTCTGCGCGGCGTCGTCGACGGCCTCGACGTCAGCTCCGGCGGCGAACTGGCGCGTGCGCTCGCCGCCGGCTTTCCGGCGGCGGCGATCCACTTCACCGGTCCGGGCAAGCGCGAGGCCGAACTCGCCGCCGCGGTCACCGCGGGCGTCGGCGCGATCGTGCTCGAGTCGCGCGAGGAAGCGGCGCAGGTCGCCGCGCTCGTCCGCGCGCGCGGCGGCCGCCAGCCCGTGCTGGTGCGCATCGCGCCCGATCAGGTGCCCGCCGGCTTCGGCGACACGATGAGCGGCAAGCCGGTGGCGTTCGGCATCGACGAGGAAGACGTGCCGGCGTTCGTCGCCGAGTTGGCGACGCAGCGCGAGCTCGAGCTCCAGGGCTTCCACGCCTACTCCGGCACGCAGTGCCTCAAGCCCGACGCGATCGCCGCCAACTGGGCGATCTTCGCCCGCTGCTTCGCCGCCGCCGCGTCGGCCGCGGCGACCGCGCCGCAGCGCCTCGTGCTCGGCGCCGGGCTCGGGCTCGCCTACCACGACGACCAGCAACCGCTCGACCTCGCCGCCGTCGCGACGGCCGCCGCGCCCGTGCTCGCCGGATTGCGCGCGCGCTTCCCGCACGCGCGGCTCGAACTCGAGACCGGACGCCATCTCGTCGGCGACGCCGGCGTCTACCTGACGCGCGTGCTGCGCACCAAGGACTCGCGCGGCGTGCGCATCGGCATCTGCGACGGCGGCTTCCACCATCATCTCGCCGCCGCCGGCATGTTCGGCATGGTGCTCAAGCGCAACTTCCGCCTCGCCAACGTCAGCGCGCCCGCCGGACCTGCCGTCGGCACGTTCCAACTGTCGGGCCCGCTGTGCACGTCGCTCGACGTGCTGGGGCGCAGCGTGCCGCTTGCGCGATTGCAGCGCGGCGACGTGCTGGCGATCGAAGCAAGCGGCGCGTACGGCCCGACGGCGAGCCCGAGCGGCTTCCTGTCGCATCCACCGGCCGGCGAGTGGCTCGTCGACGGCGAGCAGATCGTCGACGCGACGCGGTGAGCGATCGCGGCCGTCAGCGCACGAACGCGCGCAACGCGAGAGCGAACAACGCCGCCAGCAGGAACCAGGCGGAAAGGTCGACATCGGGCGCGGCGAACGCGGGCAACGCGACGTCGGCGCCGTCGTGCGCGACCCGCAGGTCCTGCTCCCCCGCCGGTGGCGGCGCGCTGGCGGCGGCGATCGCCGCGCCCGGGCCGTAGCTGCGCACGAACGCGCGGCGCAGCAACTGCGGAAAGGCCGCGAGCAGCGGCAGGTTGGCGTCCTGCAAGCGGAACGCGAAGTGCACCGAGGCGACGTCGCCGTTCCCGGCGACCACCGCGAGCGGCGTGCGCACGCCGGCGTCGTCGGCCCACAGGAACGGTTCGCCCGCCGGCAGCACGTCGCGCCACGCCTGCGCAACACGCAGGTCCGACAGGTCGAGGCCCGCGCCCAGTGGGCCGCTGCGATCCCAATCGGCGACGACCGGCGCGCGCCACGGCGTCGCTGGCGCAGAGTCGGCGCCCAGCCGCGTGCCGAAGGTGATCGCGCGCACGGCGCCCGCGGCGATCGGCGCAGCGCCACC
>JBEITC010000070.1:0-11477 GCA_040375075.1 Planctomycetota bacterium
GCGACCGTCGAGCAGTGGACGGCCTTGCCGGGATGCGGGCGAGCGCGCGCCGAGGCGATCGTCGTCGCGCGCATCCGCGGCGGGCCGTTCCGGAGCGCGCAGGACCTGCTGCGCGTCGATGGCGTCGGCGCTGCCTTCGTCGCCAGTGTCGCGCCGTGGCTCGACTTCGGGTCGCCATCGGGCGACCGTCCGTGACCGTCGCCAACGCGGTGCCTGCCTGCGGCCTTTCGGGTACGCTCGTCGCCCCCCATGGACCTACGACCCGACGATGTGCGCGATGCCGTGCGCCGGGCGTTGGCCGAAGACCTGGGCTCGCCTGTGCTCGACGTCGGCTGCGACGTCACCAGCCGTTTGTCCGTGCCGGCGAGCCAGCGCGGTCGCGCGCGCGTCGTCGCCAAGTCGAAGGGCGTGCTCGCCGGGACGGCCTGCGCGGCCGCGGCCTTCACGTTGCTCGATCCGGCGGCCCGCGTCGCCGTTCATCGGCGCGACGGCGACTCGTTCGCCCGCGGTGACCTCGTGCTCGAGGTCGAGTCGGACATGCGCTGCCTGCTGGTGGCCGAGCGCACGGCCCTGAACTTCCTGCAGCGACTGTCCGGCGTCGCCACGGTCACGCGCGCCTACGTCGACGCCGTCGCCGGCACCGGGGCGCGCATCCTCGACACCCGCAAGACGACGCCCGGCCTGCGCCTGCTGGAGAAGGCCGCCGTCGCCGCGGGTGGCGGGCAGAACCACCGCATCGGTCTCTACGACCAGGTCCTGCTGAAGGAGAACCACTTCGGCTTCGCGCTCCCGGCGACCTACGAAGAGGTGGTGCGGCGCTGCGTCCGCGAGCAGGCCGCGCCGGTCGTCGCCGAGGCCCGCGACGTCGCCGAAGCGCGCGCGGCCGTCCGCGGCGGCGCTGCCGTGGTGCTGCTCGACAACTTCGCGCCCGGCGCGCCGTTGCGCGAGGCGGTCGCCGCCGTGCGCGCCGAGGCCAGCGCCGTCGGGCGCGCGGTCCTCACCGAAGCGTCGGGCGGCGTCACGCTGGCGTCGGTGCGCGCGTTCGCCGAGTCCGGCGTCGATCGCATCTCGATCGGCGCGTTGACGCACTCGGCGCCGGCCGTCGACCTGTCGTTGCTCGTCGAGGGCGTCGCCTGATGGGCAAGCGGCTCAGGTTCCCGCCATCGCCGGCCATCGTGCGCAAGCTGCGCGCCGAGGTGCGCAGCCTCGCCGCCGATCTCGGGGCCACGGAGGACGTCGGCGACCAGTTGGCGCTCGTCGCCGACGAGATCGTGAACAACGCGATCGAGCATGGCTCCGGCTATCGCAGCCGCGGCGAACTGCTCGCCTTGCAGGTCGCCGTCGACGGCGCGCGGCTGCGCGTCGAGTTCTTCGATCCCGAGATGCCCCTCGACCTCGTCGGCCAGCTCGCCGATGCGCTCGCCGCCGCGGGTCGCGACCTGCCGGCGCTCGACAGCGAGCGCGGCCGCGGCCTCTTCCTGCTGACGGTCTACCTGCAGGACCTCCGCGCCGAGCACGAGCCGACGGGCGGCCTGCGACTGATCGGTTACCTCGGCGCGTCGTGAGCGGCGCTGCGGCCAGGTCGGCGCCGTGGCGGCTCGTCGACGCGCTGCTGCGCGGTTGGCGCGGCCTGCCGACCATCGTGCGCCGCGGCGGCGTCGCCGCGGTCATGGCGTTCTTGTGGTGGTCGTCGTCGCGGACGCCCGCTCCGGAAGCGCCGTTCGATCCCGTCGTCGCGCTGCTCGGCAACGCCGCGCACTTCGTCGCCTACTTCGGCCTCTCGCTGGCGGCGTGGCTGGCGGCGCCCGCGGTGATGCCGAGCCGGCGGCTCGACGCCGTGGCGCTGGCCGTCGCCGTCGCGTACGGCGCCGTCGACGAGTGGCACCAGTCGTGGGTGCCCGGGCGGACCGCGTCGGTCGTCGACCTCGTCACCGACCTCTTCGGCGCCGCGTTCGCCGTCTGGTTCGTCCGCTTCCGCCTGGGCGGCGGCCCGGCGTCGTGGCGTGGCGGCGCGGCGCTCGCCGTTTGCGGCGCGGCGGCGGCCACGTTGGCGACCTTCGGGCCATGGTGACCTGAGGCCGGGACATCCGTCCCGCCGGATGGACGCGCGCCGGTCGTTCTCGCCGCGGGACGCGCGCGCGCAAGCCGACGCGAACGCCGGCACGCCGGTTGCGCTTGGTCGCGCGCCATGAAGCTCCCGCACGTCGTGGCGGCCCTGCTGCTCGCCGCCGTCTCGCTCCCCGCGCAACTGTCGATCGAAGCCCGCTTCGGGCGCCACGTCGGCGCCGTCGTCCGCCTCGCCGACTGCGCCCCTCGCCACGTCGCGCCGTGCGCGCCGGTCCGCCGCGTGTTCGACGACTGCCACGAACGCCGCCACGGCCACTGGCAGACGGTCAGCGAGCAGTTCCTGGTCCCCGGCTACTGGCACGACGAGCACGTGCCGCCGACCTACGGCTGGGCAGTCGACCACTGTGGTCGCCGGCGCTGGACGATGATCGACCCGGGCGGCTGCCGGCGCGTCTGGGTGCCGGATCGCTGGGAGACGCGCACGCGGCAGGTCTGGGTGCGCTGCTGAACGTGGCGCATGCGGCGGGGGCGGGATAGACAGGCGGCATGGAACGCGGCGACCGCTTCGACCACCCGCTCATCGAACGCTACGCGAGCCAGGAGATGGCCCGCCTGTTCTCGCCGCGCGCGCGCCACGGGGCGTGGCGCGACCTGTGGATCGCGCTGGCGCAGGCCGAGCACGAGCTCGGCTTCCCGGTGACCCAGGAGCAGATCGCCGAGCTGAAGGCCAATCGCGAACCCTTCGATTGGGACGCGGTCGCCAAGTACGAGAAGGAACTGCGCCACGACGTCATGGCGCACGTGCACCACTGGGGCGACCTGTGCCCCAAGGCGCGGCCGATCATCCACCTCGGCGCCACGAGCTGCTTCGTCACCGACAACGGCGACCTGCTGCTCTACCGGCAGGCGCTGCGGCTGCTCGAGCAGCGGCTGGCGGCGGTCGCGGCGGCGCTGGCGGCGTTCGCGCAGCGCTGGCGCGCCGAGCCGTGCCTGGGCTACACGCACTTCCAGGTGGCGCAGCCGGTGACCGTCGGCAAGCGCGCGTGCCTGTGGGCGCAGGACTTCCTGCTCGACCTCGACGAGGTGAGCCGCGTCGCCGATTGGCTGCCGTTCCGCGGCGTCAAGGGCACCACGGGCACGCAGGCGACGTTCCTCACGCTCGCCGGCGGCGACCACGACAAGGTCGCGGAGCTCGATCGCCGCGTCACCAAGGCGATGGGCTTCGGCAAGTCGATCGCGGTCAGCGGCCAGACCTACACGCGCAAGCTCGACTGGACGATCCATCAGGCCTTGTCGGCGATCGCGCAGTCGGCGAGCAAGTTCGCCACCGACGTGCGGCTGCTCTCGCATGAGGGCGAGATCGAGGAGCCGAGCGAGTCGAAGCAGATCGGCAGCTCGGCGATGGCCTACAAGAAGAACCCGATGCGCTGCGAGCGCGTCTGCTCGCTGGCCCGCTACGTCATCGAGACGGCCAACACCAGCGCGCACACGGCGGCGACGCAGTGGCTGGAGCGCACGCTCGACGACTCGGCCGTCCGCCGCATCGCCATCCCGGAGTCGTTCCTCGCCATCGACGGCATCCTGATGCTGGTCGAGAACGTCGCCAAGGGCCTCGTCGTCTACCCCAAGGTCATCCAGAAGAAGCTGCGCGAGCAGCTGCCGTTCCTGGCGACCGAGGAGATCCTGATGGCCGGCGTCGCGGCCGGCGGCGACCGCCAGGACCTGCACGAGCGCGTGCGCGTGCACAGCCGCGCCTCGGCGCAGGCGGTGAAGGCCGAAGGCCGCGACAACCCGCTGCTGCAGCTGATCGCCGCCGACCCGGCGTTCGCCGCGATCCGGGACGCGCTGCCGAGCCTGATGGACCCGGCGCGCTTCGTCGGCCGCTCGGCCGAGCAGGTCGACGCCTTCGTCCGCGACGAGGTCGAACCGCGGCTGCGCGGCGCCACGGTGGGCGCGCTCGGCAGCGAGATCCGCGTCTGAGCGATCCGTCATTTTGACGCGTCCGCGGCGGAGGCTGCCGGATTGGCGGCTCGCCTGCCGCTTCAGAGGGTGCCCCATGGGTCCACAACCCCATGTCGGTCAACACCTTTGGCCCATTCCTGCCAATGGCACAGTCCGTGCACAGTCGGTCCCGGACGCAACGCCAAGGAGCACAGGATGAACGCCGAGAAGCTCACCCAGAAGTCGCAGGAAGCCCTCCAACTCGCCCAGACCAAGGCCGTCACGGTCGGCCACCAGCAGGTCGACGTACCGCACCTGCTGGTCGCGCTGGTCGAGCCCAAGGACGGCCTGGTCGCCCGCTTGTTCGGCCGCATGAACGTGCCGGCCGACGCCTTCCAGGGCGCGCTCGAGGCCGAGCTGCGCAAGCTGCCGAAGGTGACCGGCCCCGGCTTCGCGGCCGACAAGATCTACCTGACGCAGGAGCTCGCCGGCGTGCTCGCCGCGGCCGAGCAGCAGGCGGCGAAGATGCGCGACGAGTACGTCTCGGTCGAGCACCTGTTCCTCGCCGCGCTGGCCGCCAGCAAGGGCGGCGTGAAGGACGCCTTCAAGGCCTTCGCCGTCGACGAAGCGCGCTTCCTCAACGCGCTCAAGGAGGTGCGCGGCAACCAGCGCGTGCAGAGCGCGTCGCCGGAGTCGACCTACGAGGCGCTGGCCAAGTACGGCCGCGACCTCGTGCAGATGTGCCGCGAGAACAAGCTCGACCCGGTCATCGGCCGCGACGACGAGATCCGCCGCGTCATCCGCATCCTGTCGCGCAAGACCAAGAACAACCCGGTGCTGATCGGCGAGCCCGGCGTCGGCAAGACGGCGATCGCCGAGGGCCTGGCGCAGCGCATCGTCCGCGGCGACGTGCCGGAAGGCCTGCGCGACAAGACGGTGTTCGCGCTCGACATGGGCAGCCTCGTCGCCGGCGCCAAGTACCGCGGCGAGTTCGAGGAGCGCCTCAAGGCGGTGCTCACCGAGATCAAGAACAGCGAAGGCCGCATCCTGCTGTTCATCGACGAGCTTCACACCATCGTCGGCGCCGGCAAGGCCGAGGGCGCGATGGACGCCGGCAACATGCTCAAGCCCATGCTCGCGCGCGGCGAGCTGCACTGCATCGGCGCCACGACGCTCGACGAGTACCGCAAGCACATCGAGAAGGACGCCGCGCTCGAGCGCCGCTTCCAGCCGGTGCTGGTGGAGCAGCCGAGCGTCGAGGACACGGTGTCGATCCTGCGCGGACTGAAGGAGCGCTTCGAGGTGCACCACGGCGTGCGCATCCACGACGGCGCGCTGGTCGACGCGGCGACGCTGTCGCACCGCTACATCAGCGACCGCTTCCTGCCGGACAAGGCGATCGACCTCGTCGACGAGGCGTGCGCGATGATCCGCACCGAGATCGACTCGCTGCCGACCGAGCTCGACACGGTCAGCCGCCGCGTCATGCAGCTCGAGATCGAGGAGACCGCGCTCGCCAAGGAGAAGGACGACGCCAGCCGCACGCGCCTCTCGGAGCTCCGGAAGGAGCTGCAGGAGCTGCGCGGCAAGGCCGACGCGATGCGGGCGCAGTACGAGACCGAGAAGAAGGGCCTGCTCGGCGTGCGCGCGCTGCGCGAGAAGCTCGAGACCCTGCGCCGCGACCAGGAGGCCGCCGAGCGCCGCTACGACATGAACAAGGCCGCCGAGCTGAAGTACGGCGCCATCCCGGAGGCCGAGAAGGCGCTCGCCGGCGAGGAGGCGCGGTTGGCCAAGGGCGGCGAGCGGCTGCTGCGCGAAGAGGTGACGTCCGACGAGATCGCCCAGATCGTCGCCCGCTGGACCGGCATCCCGGTGCAGCGGCTCGTCGAGGGCGAGCGCGAGAAGCTGCTCAAGCTCGACGAGATCCTGCACGAGCGCGTCGTCGGCCAGGAGGAGGCGGTGCAGGTGGTCGCCGACGCGGTGATCCGCGCGCGCTCGGGCATCAAGGACCCCAAGCGCCCGATCGGCAGCTTCCTGTTCCTCGGCCCGACCGGCGTCGGCAAGACCGAGCTGGCCAAGACGCTGGCCGCGGCGCTGTTCGACAGCGAGGACAACCTCGTGCGCATCGACATGTCGGAGTACATGGAGAAGCACGCGGTCAGCCGCCTGATCGGCGCGCCGCCCGGCTACGTCGGCTACGAGGAGGGTGGCCAGCTGACCGAGGCCGTGCGGCGCAAGCCGTACTCGGTCGTGCTGTTCGACGAGATCGAGAAGGCGCACCCGGACGTGTTCCACGTGCTGCTGCAGATCCTCGACGACGGCCGCGCGACCGACAGCCAGGGCCGCACCGTGGACTTCAAGAACACGGTGATCATCATGACGTCGAACATCGGCGCGCCGATCCTGCTCGAGGGCATCACCAAGGACGGCGTCATCCGCGAGTCGGCGCGCGACCAGGTGATGGCCGAATTGCGCCGGCACTTCCGGCCGGAGCTGCTCAACCGCATCGACGACATCGTGCTGTTCAAGCCGCTGCAGACCGGCGAGATCCGCCGCATCGTCGACCTGCTGCTCGGCAGCCTGCGGGCGCGCCTCGCCGACCGGCGCATCACGATCGACGTCAGCGACGCGGCGAAGACGTTCCTCGCCGAGCGCGGCTACGACCCGGTGTACGGCGCGCGGCCGCTGAAGCGCTTCCTGCAGCGCGAGCTGGAGACGCGCATCGGTCGGCAGTTGATCGCCGGCGGCGTGCCGGACGGCAGCACGGTGCACGTCGACCTCAAGGACGGCGCACTCGCGGTGGCGACGCGCGCGCCGGAGCCGGCCGGCCGCTGAGTTGGCCGGCGCCGGCGGGGGGCGTACGGTGGGCGTGACGGCGCGGCCGGTCGCGCCTCGCCGTCGAGGTCCCGCACGATGTCCCACCGAATCCTGTCCGCCGCGTTCGCGGCCGTCCTGTTCGCCGCTTGCGCGGCGGCGTCCCCGCAGTCCCCGACCAGCCAGACCGCGCCGAATCCCGGCGCCGGCGCCGCCGGCAAGCCCGCGGAGAAGCCCGCGGAGAAGCCCGCCGAGTCCGAGTCGCAGGTGGAGAAGGAGCTCAAGCGCCTGACCCTCGAGGCAGCGCTGCGCGAGCAGCAGCTGCAGACCGAGCTCGGATCGCTCAAGGCCGAGAAGGCCCGGCTCGAAGCGCAGCTGGCCCTCAACGCGACGAAGGCCGCCGCCGGCGCCGAGCCGGACAAGGCCAAGGTCGAGGCGATGGCGCGCGCCGTCGAGGTCGCGACCGCCACGCTCAAGACCGAACTCGCTCCCGGCGCCGCCGAGCTGGAGCGCCTCAAGCACGCGCAGGCGCTGGCCGCCGCGCGCCTCGAGGCCGAGCTGTCGGCCAATTCCGTCGAGATGGCGCGCATGAAGTCGGCGCAGGACCTCGTCGATGCCCAGCACAAGGCCAAGCTCGCGTCGCTGCGGCGCGAGGCCGAGGAACTGGCGGCGGCCAACCTGCTCGCCGCCGAGAAGCGCAAGGCCGAGCAGATGCGTGCGATGGACGAGCAGGCGCTCGTCGAGACCGAGGCCCGCAAGCAGGCGGCGCAGCTGCAGAAGCGCGACGGCTCCGACAAGCTGCGCGAGCTGGTCGATTCGCCCATGGTCTACGCCGACGAGCCGCTGCAGGACGGCGTGCTGACGATCACCGACCGCCGCATCGACCTCAACGGCCCGATCGTCACCGGCACCGCCGACTACGTGTGCGATCGCATCGACTACTTGAACAACCTCGACCCGAGGAAGCCGATCTTCCTCGTCATCGACAACTCGCCGGGCGGCAGCGTCATGCAGGGCTACCGCATCGTGAAGTCGATCGAGACGAGCGACGCGCCCATCCACGTCGTGGTGAAGAGCTTCGCCGCGAGCATGGCCGCGACGATCGCGACGCTGGCCAAGCACAGCTACGCGCTGCCCAACGCGATCATCCTGCACCACCAGATGTCGAGCGGCGCGTCGGGCAACATGACCGACATCGAGCAGGAGGTGCAGACGATGCGCGAGTGGGAGCGGCGCCTCGCCGAGCCGATCGCGCGCAAGATGGGCATCACGCTCGACGAGTTCAAGGCGCGCATGTACCAGGCCAAGAAGACCGGCGACTGGGACGAGTTCGCCGACAAGGCCGTGCAGCTCAAGTGGATCGACCGCGTCGTCGACGACGTCCGCGAGATCGGCATCCGCAAGAAGCCGGCCGACAAGCCGGTCGATCCGTTCTGGATGTTCATGATGGCGCGCGACGAGAGCGGCAAGCCGTACTGCAAGCTGCCGCCTCTGCTGCCGTACGACTGCTACTTCATGGTCAACCCGCGCGGCTTCTACCGCGTCGACGGTCGCTGACGTGGCGTCGGCGCGCGGACTGCGCAGCTTGCTCGCCGCCGCGCTCGCCGTCGCGCTGGCGGCGTGCGCCGCGCCTGCGCCGGCGCCGGCCGAGCCGCCGTTCACGATGCATGCGCTGCGGCTGAAGCCCGGCGACGACCTGCTGCTCGCCGTCCAGCGCTTCGTCGACGACCACGGCATCGAGGCGGGCTGGGTGGCGGCGTGCGCCGGCAGCCTGACCGACTGGACGCTGCGCTTCGCCGACCAGCCGGCTGGCGCGTCGGCGACCGGGCGCTTCGAGATCGTCGCGCTCAGCGGCACGGTCTCGAAGCACGGCTCGCACCTGCACCTCGCCGTCAGCGACGGCGAAGGCCGCACGACCGGGGGCCACCTGCTGCCTGGTTGCCGCGTCTACACCACCGCCGAGATCGTGCTCGGCGTGGCCCGCGACCTCGTGTTCACGCGCGCGGTCGACGGCACGACGCCGTGGCGGGAGCTGCAGATCGCCCGCCGTCGCGCGCAGTGAGCGGCCGGCGGCGCCGCGCTCACGGATAGGTCGCGAACTGCCGCGGCTTGCGCTCGGCGCGGCCGGGGACCAGCGCCCACGGCAGCTCGGCGAAGCGGGCCATCGCCGCGTCCTCACGGCCGAGCGCGCGCAGCGCGAAGGCGGCGCGGATGCGCGCGTCGTCGTCCTTGCCGTCCTGCGACAGCGCGGCCTCGGCCGCCTTCAGCACCGCCTCGGCGTCGCCCTGCTTCTTCATCAGTTCGACGAAGCGCTCGCCGAGCCACAGCGAAGCGATCGGCAGCGTGGTGACGACGTCCGGCTCCTTGGTGGTGGCGTGGCACTCCTGGCACTTCCGCCGCGGCCACAAGAACAGGTGGTCGACGAGGTCCTCGACGGCGGCCCGCTCGGCGGCGACGTCGCCCTCGAGCTCGGCGACGCGGGCGCGCAGCGCGAACACGCGCCGCTTCTCGCGTTCGTTGGCGCCGTTCACGTCGCCGAGCGCGTCGAGCGTCGCCTTGGCGCCCTGCAGGTTCGCGTGCGACAGCTGCGCGTTGGCGAGCAGGACCGCGTAGCTGAGCTCGGTGCCGAACGACAGCTCGACGTCCCGCAGCTGCTCCAGCCACCTGCGGTCGCCCAGGCGCAGGGCGACGTCGCGGGCGACGCGCACCCAGGCCTCGCGGTCGTCGGTCGACAGCTTGGCTCGGCCCATGGCGCGCACGCGTTCCGCCACCGCGGCGGCCTCGGGTCGCCCGCCGGCCAGCATCGTGCGACGGATCGCCGACAGTTCCTCGCGGAACGGGTCGGCCGGCGCTGCGGCCGGCGCGGCGGGCGCAGGCGCTGGCTTCGGGTCCTGGCCGGCGAAGCTGGCGGCCGCGATGGCCGCGGCGCAGGCGAGCGCGATGGGGGCGTGCATGGCGCGCAGCGTAGCGGCAGTCGCCGCGCCGCGCGCCGTGCCGACTCAGCGCACGAACACGCCTTCCAGCGAAGCGAAGCCGGTCGAGGCGCCGGAGAGCGTGCGCACCGGCGCGACGTCGCCGGTCGCGGCCAGCGCGTACACGGTCACCGTGTTGTTGCCGGCGTTGGCGACGAAGATCTCCGTCGCGGTCGCGAACACCGCCTGCGGCTGGTCGATGCCGGTGCTGACGCCCACGATCTCGCGCGTCGGCGCGACGTCGCCGCTCGCGTTGGCGGGGTAGACGGTGATCGAGTTGCCGTCGACGTTGGCGACGAACACCAAGCCGTGGCCGACGTAGAGGCCCTGCGGGTTGGCGAGCCCGGTGTTCGCGCCACCGATCGTGCGGCGCGGCCCGACGTTGCCGGCGTCGGTCAGCCCGTACACCGTGATGCTGCCGAAGCTGTTGCCGCCGCCGATGGCGTTGGCGACGTACAGCTCGCCGTCGAGCGTGGCGACGCCTTCGGGCTGCTGGATGCCGGTGTTCGAGCCCTGCAGCACGCGCAGCGGCGCGACGTTGCCGTTGCTCGTCAGCTCGTGCACCGTGATGGCGTTGGCGAACACGTTCGCCGTGAACAACTCGCCGCGCGTCAGGTCGACGCACACGCCCGTCGGACCCTGGAACTGCGTCGCGGCGCCTTGGATCTTCTGCAGCGGCGCGACGTCGCCGTTGGCGGCCTCGCCGTGCACGACGACGGCGTCGGCGACGATGTCCGCGACGTAGACCATGCCACCGGCGATGCAGAGGCCGATCGGCGCGTCCAGGGTCGTGTTGCTGCCGACGACGACGCGCGCAGGCGGCGTGTCGCCGTTGTCCGCGAGGCCGTGCACCGACCAGCTCGACGACATGTTGTTGGTGACGAAGAGCGAGGCCTGCGAGAACGCATAGCCGTTCGTCAGCGTGTCGCTGCCCTGCGCCGTCGACACCACGACGTCGGCGTTGCCGGCGACGCCGACCGGCGTGATCGCCGTCAGGGTGCCGGTGTCGACGACCGTGACGCTCGTCGCGGCGACGCCGCCGACGGTGACCGTGACCGTGCCGAGGAAGTTGCCGCCCGTCAGCGTGACGAGCGTGCCGCCGGTCTCGCTGCCCGTCGTCGGCGCGATGCCCTGCAGGGTCGGGTCGGCGTCGAGGTAGGTGAAGGCGTTGCCGACCGTGACCGTGCCCTCCGACGTCGTAACCGTGACGGCGACGGCGCCTTCGGAGCCGGCGGGCGCCGTGGCGGTCAGCACGTTGCTCGACAGCACGGTGACGTTCGTGCACGGCGTGCCGTCGACCGCGACCGTGGCGCCAGTGATGAAGTTCGTGCCGGTCAGCGTCATGGCCGTGCCGCCGATCTCCAGGCCCGACTGCGGCGCGACGCCGGAGAGCGTCGGCGGCGCGGTCTCGTAGGTGAACGCGTCGGCGAGCGTCGCAGCGCCGCGGTCCGTGACGACCCGGACGTCGACCGCGCCAGCCAGCCCGTACGGCGTCGTCGCCGTGATCGTCGTGGCGTCGACGACCGTCACCGTCGCCGCGGCGCCGCCGCCGAACGTGACGTCGGCGTCGGTCGTGAAGTTCGTGCCGGTGAGCGTCACCGTGGTGCCGCCGAGCGTCGCGCCGGTCGCCGGCTGCACGCTGGCGAGCGTCGGCTCGTTCGACGCACGATTGCCCGAGTTGCA
>JBEITC010000620.1:0-1886 GCA_040375075.1 Planctomycetota bacterium
CGGCGGAGTGCCCGAGTCGTGCGCCTGCCCCGACTGCGCATCGACGCGGCACGCGTCGCCGTCAGCCGCTGGGAACTCGCCCGCGCTGACGCCGCGCCGACGGTGCTCGCCGCGACCGCGACGCTGGCGCCGTGGGACGCGTCGACGCCGGAACGGCTCGCGACGCCGGCCCAGCTGACCTTGGAGGTCGCCGCGCCGCCGCTGCTGCGCCGTGCGAACGTGACGGCGACGCTGGCGCCGTTCGCGCTGCAGCCGCAGCTCGACGCCAAGGTCGAGGCGACCGGCGTCGACCTGACCGCGCTGGTCCCTGGCGGCACGGTCGCCGACGCCAGCTTCACCGCCGAAGCAGAGGCGCGCGTCAACCTGCGCCGCCGTGATCCGCAACGCTTCGACCTCGGCCGGCCGATCGGCGGCGAACTCGTGGTCACCGACGTCGTCCTGCGCGACGGCGGCAATGGCGCGACGCTGGCGCAGGCGACGGCGATCGAGGCCGTCGCGCGCGCGATCGATCTGGCGTCCGGCGCGGTGCTGATCAAGTCGCTGACGGCGGTCGATCCGTCGTTCGAGGTGACGCGCGCCGCCGACGGCCTGCGGCTGCCCGGGCTGACGATCCCGACGCCGGTGGCCAAGGCCGCGCCGGACGCCGCCGCCGCGATCGCGGTCGGCACCGACGGCGTGCGCGTGCCGGACGAGGTCTCCGCGCCGTCGGCAGCCGCCCGCGAGTTCGCCATCGAGCACCTGACCGTGCAGGGCCTGCGCACGACGCTGCGCGACGAGACGACGACCCCGCCGACGGTCCTGCCGGTCGCCGATGCCGAGTTCGACGTGCACGGCTTCACCACGCGCGCCTTCGTCGAAGCGCGGCCGATGCACTTCGACGTCTCGCTGCGCGGCGGCGACGTCGAACTCGAGCGACGGGTGCACGCCGGCAACCTGCTGGCAGGCGTCGTCGGCTCCGCCGCGCGCGCGGTCACGCTGCAAGGCAACCGTCACCAGCTGGAACGCCGACCGCTGTTCGACGAGGTGGCCGTCGCCGGCACGCTCGAGTTCGTCCCGTTCCTGCGCGGCGAAGCGCGCGCCAGCGTCGCCGCCTTCGAACTGATGGGCCTGCGCGGGCTCGCCAAGCTCGGCGGCGTCGAGATCGCCGACGGCGTGCTCGACCAGTTCGTGCAGGTCGACCTGCGCGGCCCCGACGGCATCGACGTGAAGAGCATGCAGGTGTTCCGCTGGCTGTCGCTCACCGAGCCGCCGGGTGGACCGATCTCGACGTACCTGCGGCTGCCGATGCCGTTGCCGACGGTCCTGTTCCTGCTGCGCAACGACGCCGAGGAGCAGCGCATCCCCATCGCCATCCACCTGCCGGCGCGCGGCGTCAAGACCAGCGACGTCGTCGACGCCTTCGCCGAAGCCTTCGCCAAGGTCGTCGCCGACGCGGTGGCGAGCGCCACGAAGCGCGCCGCCGGCGTGGTCACGGGCTTCTTCGACTTCCTCTGGCCGACGCCGGTGCTGCCGTCGGCGCGGGTGGCGTTCGCCGCCGGCGACCCGATGCCGACCGACGGCGAACTCGCGGCGGTTGCCGCGGCGCTGGCCGGCGATCCGCAGCTCGAGGCCGTGCTGACGCACGAACCCGGCGGCGGCGACCTGCCGCGCGCGCAGGCGCTGGCCAATCCGGCCCGCGAGGTCGTCGCGGCGCGCGTCGCCGAACTACGGGCTCGGCGCGACGCGCTGGACGCGCGGCGCAGCGAGCTGGTCGCGGACCTCGACGCGCTGTACGCCGCCGGACGCATGCAGGAGGCGCGCCGCGGCCAGGAGGCCCTGCTCGCCCACGACGAGACGCTTGGCGCGCTCGAGCGCACGCTCGACGAAGCGCTGGCGATGCTGGCCAC
>JBEITC010000667.1:0-1575 GCA_040375075.1 Planctomycetota bacterium
CGCCGGATCGAGCGCGCGCAGGCGCGGCTGGAGCAACAGGCCACGCGCCATCGCCTGCTCGACCCCCGGCGCGTGCTCGCTCGCGGCTTCGCGCTGGTGCGCGACGCGCAGGGCCGCGTGCTCCCGGGCGCCGCCGGCCTGCAGGCCGGCGCTGCGATCGAAGTGTGTTTCCGCGACGGCCGCGCCGCTGCCCGCGTCGAAGCCGTGCGAAAGGACCAATCATGACCGACAAGAAGAAGAAGGCCGACGAGCCGACGTACGCCGCCGCCAGCGCCGAGCTCGAGCAGATCCTGGCCGACATCGAGTCCGGCGACATCGACCTCGACGCGTTGACCGACAAGGTCGAGCGCGCCGCCGTGCTGCTCGCCGTCTGCCGCCAGAAGCTCGCGGCCACCGAGACGAAGGTGAAGAAGGTCACCGCCGAGATCGCCGCCGCGATCGAGGCGCCTGCCGGCGGCGCCGACGACGACACGGCCGACGACGCCGGGGACGACGCGTGAACTGGGAACACGCGGTCCTGGTCTTCGGCGCGCTGCTCGTGAGCCTCACCGTGCACGAGGCGATGCACGCCTGGGCGGCGATGCGCGGCGGCGACCTGACCGCGTACCGCACCGGCCAGGTCACGCTCAACCCGCTGCCGCACATCCAGCGCGAACCGTTCGGCATGGTCGTGCTGCCGCTGCTCAGCCTGCTGGCGACCAACGGCCAGTCGTGCATCGGCTTCGCGCACGCGCCGTACGACCCGATCTGGGCCGCGCGCCATCCGCGCCGCGCCGCGCTGATGTCCGCCGCCGGCCCGCTCGGCAACGTGCTGCTCGCGGCGATCGCGTTCGGCGTGCTCTGGTTCGCCGGCCTGCCCTACAGCATGGACAACGCCTCGCCGCTGCAGCAGATGGCGATCGTCTTCCTCTACCTCAACCTGCTGCTCGCGGTGTTCAACCTGATCCCGCTGCCGCCGCTCGACGGCGCCGGCGTGGTGCGCGGCCTCGCGCCGGCGACCGGTCGCTTCTTCGACGCGATCGCGGCGGTTCCCTACAGCGCGCTGGTCGTGTTCCTGCTCGCGTCGCGCTACCTCGGCGAGGCGCTCGACCCGCTGCTCACCGCGGTGCTGCGGCTGCTGCCGTACTGACGCCGACGACCGCCGCGCGCACGCGCTCGCCGGCGTCACGGCAGGCGCTCATCGAGCGTTCGTAGGCGAACCCGGGGTCGACGGCGTCGACGCCGCGCAGCAGGTAGCCGACCTCGTCGTCGCAGAGGCCGAAGACGACGAGGCGCGGCTTGCGCAGCGCGATGCGCAGTTCCTCGGCGAACACCGGCTCGATCTCGCCGGGGATGGCGACGGCCTCGAAGCCGCCCAGGCGCAGCCATCCGACCGTGGAACGCGCCGCGCCGGCGTGCGTCTCGCGCGGCAGCACGGTCGTGAGCCGGCCGAGGCGGAAGCCCGTCGTGCGCAGCGGCAGGTAGACGTCGGCGCGCGCGACCTCGATGGCGTCGACCGGCAGCGGCTCCGCCGTGCGCAGCGCCGCTTCGGCGACGTCGCACGCGCGCGCGCCGAAGGCGGCGACGCCGACGGCG
>JBEITC010000216.1:0-6573 GCA_040375075.1 Planctomycetota bacterium
ACGTCGATCACGCTGCCGCACTTCTGGCACTTCGCTTGCGCGCCCGTGAACGTCTCCGGCAGCTTGTACTTGGCGCCGCAGTTGTCACAGGTGATCTGGAGAACGGTCATCGTCGGGATCCTTCGTCGGTGGGGATGCGGGTCTGGGCGCGGCGCGCCGCGTCACTTCTTCGGCTGCGTCGCCGGCTTGTCGAGGCTCTCCTCGGCTTCGATGAACTCGGTGAGGTCGCCGTTGGCGTAGCGGTACCAGAACGCGAACCAGCGGCGGATCGCCGCCTCGCGCTCCTTCTTGTCGCGCGCCGGGTCGGTCGAGTCCGTGGCGTCGTAGTTCGCGCCGCCGCCGGTCCAGCCGCGCAGCGCGCGGTCGAGCTGGCTGATCTTGAGGTTGTTGGCCATCACGTCGCCGTACAGCTCGAACATGGCGTTGAGCGCGCGCGGCACGACGGCCTTCTTCTCGTCGAGCGCGCGGATCGACATCGTCGCCTTGTTGAACAGGTTGCCCGGCGCGTCGGGCGAGGCGCTCTGCAGGATCTGCGCGACGACGTCGTCGGCCTTCTTCTGCAGCTCGGCCGAGGCGCCGCTCCAGTGCGGCACGGCGCTCGGCTCCGACTCCATGATCACGCGCTTCTGGCCGCCGACGACCGTCTCGACCGCCTTGGGCGCGGCGATGACGGTGTTGGGCTTGTAGCTGCCGGCGCGGTTCGGGTCGGGCTTCTTCGGGTTGCGCTCGGGCGCGGTCTTCACCGTCAGGCCCGTGACCTTCAGCTGATCGCCTTCCATGCGGAACGCCGCCGCCAGCTCGCCGCGGAAGCGCGCGAGGTAGGTGTCGTCGCCGCTCTTGGGCGTGACGTAGAGCAGCGCCGTGCCGGTCGAGCCGGTCATGTCCGCGTCGCTCGCCAGCTCGGCGGAGCTGCATTCGAGCTCGCGCAGGAAGCGCGTCAGCTCGTTGCTGCCGAGGGCCTGCAGCACCGCGTCGTTGCCGGTGTCCGTCAGCTGCATCGCCTTGCCGAGCGCGGGCAGGTCGCTGTGCGTCGACAGCACGAGCTGGTTGCCGCTGACGACCGCCTGCGCCCACTTCAGCGCCATCGCCGTGCGCGGGTGGTCGCCGCGCGACACCGGCGCCGGCGCCGCGGCGACCGGCTTGCTCGGCTTCGGCTTGGCGTCGCCGCCGCCGCCGCGCATCAGCGCGAAGATCGCGATCAGCAGCACGACGCCGACGCCGATGCCGACGTAGGTCTTGGTGTAGTCCGGCGCCGCGACGCGCTTGCCGACGGTCGTCTTCGGGAAGAAGACGCGGTGGCACTCGCTGCACTCGAGCTTCTGGTCGAGCATGTCCTTGGTGACGCGGTACTGCGCCGCGCACTGCGGGCAGGCGACGTCGACCTTGCCGTCGGTCCGCTCCCGCGGTGGACGCGTGGACGAGCCGGGGCGGGACGAGCGAGGGTTGCGTTGGGGCACGGCAGGGTCCTGTTGACGCAGGCGGAAGAGGGGCGCGGCGGAGGGTACGGGGGGCGCGAAAGGGGGTCAACGGCGCGCGGCGCGCGCGGTTCGGCGGCGCGCGCCCTGTCGCGCGCCGTCTGCATGGCGTAACACTGCGGCCATGCGCTTCCGCATGCACACCGACCTGCAGCCCGCCGGCGACCAGCCCGCGGCGATCACGCAGCTCGCGGAGTGGATCGCCGGCGGCGCGAAGGCCAGCACCCTGCTCGGCGTCACCGGCTCGGGCAAGACGTTCACCGTCGCCAAGGTCGTCGAGCAGCTGCAGCGGCCGACGCTCGTGCTGGCGCCCAACAAGACGCTCGCCGCGCAGCTGTTCGCCGAGTTCAAGTCGTTCTTCCCGCAGAACGCGGTCGAGTACTTCGTCAGCTACTACGACTACTTCCAGCCCGAGGCGTACGTGCCGACGACCGACACGTACATCGAGAAGGACGCGTTGGTCAACGAGGCCATCGAGCGCATGCGCAACTCGGCGACGCGCTCGCTGATGGACCGCCGCGACGTGCTGATCGTCGCCTCGATCAGCTGCATCTACGGCCTCGGCTCGCCGGAGACGTACCGCGCGCTGTCGGTGCCGCTGCAGCGCGGCCAGCGCATCGACCGCGACGTGCTGCTGCGCAACCTGACGGCGATCCAGTTCGTGCGCGACAACTACGACTTCCAGCCGGGGCGCTTCCGCGTCCGCGGCGACGTCGTCGAGGTCTACCCGTCGTACGAGGACGCGCGCGCGATCCGCGTCGAGATGTGGGGCGACGAGATCGAGGCGCTCGTCGCCGTCGACCCGCTGCGCGGCGAGGTGCTCGAGACGCTGGAGCAGGTGACGATCTACCCGACGACGCAGTACGTCGCGACCGGCGACCAGCTCAAGCGCGCCACCGCGTCGATCGAGCAGGAACTGGAGGCGCGTCTGGTCGAGCTCGAGGGCAAGCGCAAGCTGCTGGAGGCGCAACGACTGGGCCAGCGGTGCCGCCACGACCTCGAGATGCTGCGCGCCACCGGCATCTGCCAGGGCATCGAGAACTACAGCCGCCACCTCGACGGCCGCACGCCGGGCCAGCCGCCGGCGACGCTGCTGCACTACTTCCCCGACGACTGGCTGCTGGTCGTCGACGAGTCGCACGTGGCGATGCCGCAGGCCGGCGGCATGTACCGCGGCGACCGGGCGCGCAAGCAGACGCTGGTCGACTTCGGCTTCCGCCTGCCGAGCGCGCTCGACAACCGGCCGCTCAAGTTCGACGAGTTCGAGGCGCTGCAGCGGCAGGTGCTCTACGTCTCGGCGACGCCGGCGGCGTACGAGCTGCAGCGCAGCGAGGACCGGATCGTCGAGCTGGTCGTCCGGCCGACCGGCCTCGTCGACCCGCCGGTCGAGGTGCGCCCGGCCAAGGGCCAGGTCGACGACGTCGTCGGCGAGGCGCGCAAGCACATCGCGAATAAGGAGCGCGTGCTGATCACCACGCTGACCAAGCGCTCGGCCGAGGAACTGACCGACTACCTGCGCGACCTCGGCATCAAGGTGCGCTACCTGCACAGCGACATCGACAGCCTCGAGCGCACGGCGCTGATCCGCGACCTGCGGCTGGGCGTGTTCGACGTGCTGGTCGGCATCAACCTGCTGCGCGAAGGCCTCGACATCCCCGAGGTCGCGCTCGTCGCCGTGCTCGACGCCGACAAGGAAGGCTACCTGCGCAGCAAGACGTCGCTGATCCAGACCTGTGGCCGCGCCGCGCGCAACGCCGAGGGCCGTGTCGTGCTGTACGCCGACAAGCGCACCGACTCGATCCAGGGCGCGATGGCGGAGATGGACCGCCGCCGCGTGCGGCAGCAAGCCCACAACGCCGAGCACGGCATCACCCCGCGCACGATCGTCAAGCCGGTGCGCGAACTGCTCGAGCCCGTGGCCGCAGGCGACGACGAGGGCGGCGGCGGCGGCAAGGGCAAGAAGGGCAAGGGCCGCGGCCGCGGCAAGGCCGCCGCGAGCGCTCCGCCCGCCGAAGTGCCGACGCGGCCGCGCTTCGCCGACCACAAGGAGCTGCTCGCGCACACCAAGCGCCTGCGCGAGGAGATGATGGCGGCGGCGAAGAACCTCGACTTCGAGCTCGCGGCGCGCATCCGCGACGAGGTCTACCGGCTCGAGCAGTTCGACATGGAGCTCCTGTAGCAGGCGATGGCGCGCGGCGAGATGCGTCCGGAGATCGTGGCCAAGGTCGCGCGCTTCCCGACCGGGCCCGGCGTCTACACGTTCCTCGACGACAAGGGCGAGGCGCTCTACGTCGGCAAGGCCGCCGACCTGCGCGCGCGCGTGCGCAGCTACTGCAAGCCGGGCGGCGACGGCCGCTTCCTGCTGCAGTTCCTCGCCGCCGACGCGCGCGACGTCGAGTTCGTCGCGACCGCGACCGAGCAGGAAGCGCTGCTGCTCGAGAACACGGTCATCAAGAAGCGGCAGCCGCCGTACAACCTGAAGCTGAAGGACGACAAGTCGTTCCTGCTGCTGCGCCTCGATCGCCGCGAGCCGTGGCCGTGGTACCGCCTCGTGCGCCGCCGGCAGGACGACGGCGCCCAGTACTTCGGTCCGTTCGCGTCGGCCAAGGTCGTGCGCCGCACGCTGCGCCTGCTGCACAAGGTCGTGCCGCTGCGCGACTGCCGCGACGCCGTGTTCGCCAACCGCACGCGGCCCTGCATCAAGCACCAGATCGGCCGCTGTCCGGCGCCGTGCGTCGGCCTGATCGACCGGCCGGCGTACGACGCGCTGCTCGACCGCTCGGTGCGCTTCCTGCGCGGCGACGTCGGGCCGGTGCTCGCCGACCTGCGCCAGCGCATGGCGCAGGCCGCCGAGGCGCTCGAGTTCGAGCGCGCGCAGACCATGAAGGAGCAGCTCGACGCGCTGCAGCGCTTCGCCGAGCCGCAGGCCGTGGTGCCCGGCGGCGTCGACGAGGACGCGCTCGGCGTGCATCGGACCGGCAGCGACGTGGCGGTGGCGTTCCTGTCGTTCCGCGGCGGCGCGCTCGAGCGCTGCCAGCGCTTCGCCTTCCGCAGCGAGCTGCCCGACGACCTGATGATCGGCGAGCTGCTGGCGCGCTGGTACGAGGGCGATCGCTACGTGCCGCCGCTGGTGCTGCTGCCGGCGGCGCCGGCCGAGGCGGGGATCCTGCAGGAGTGGCTGCAGGGCAAGCGCGGCGGCAAGGTCGAGCTGCACGTGCCCCAGCGCGGCGACAAGCGCCGCCATCTCGAGCTCGCCGAGAGCAACGCGCGGCTGCAGGACGCCGTCGAGGCCGACGCGCAGGCGCGCCGCCGCGCCGCCGGTGAACGGCTCGCGGCGCTGCTCGCCCTGCCCGAGCCGCCCGCGCGCCTGCACTGCCTCGACGTGTCGACGATCCAGGGCACCAACACCGTCGCGTCGCGCGTCTGCTTCGTCGACGGCCAGCCGAGCAAGGCCGACTACCGGCGCTTCCGCATCAGCGCGGCGGCCGCCGGCGACGACTTCGCCGCCATGCAGGAGGCCGTGCGCCGCAGCCTGCAGCTGTGCCTCGAGCGCGACGACGAGGAGCTGCCCGACCTGCTGGTGATCGACGGCGGCAAGGGCCAGCTGGCGGCCGCGCAGAAGGCGCTCGCCGAGCTGGCGCTCGACGGCGACCTGCAGGTCTGCGGCCTCGCCAAGAGCCGGCTCAAGGGCCTCGGCGACGCGCGCGCCGAGAGCGGCGAGCGCGTGTTCACGCCCGGCGACGAACTGCCGCGGCCGCTGCCGAACGGCGCGCCGGAGACGCTGCTGCTGGCGGCGTTGCGCGACGAGGCGCACCGCTTCGCGATCACCTACCACCGGCAGTCGCGCGGCCGCATCGCCAGCGAGATCGACGACGTGCCCGGCGTGGGACCGACGCGCCGCAAGGCGCTGCTGCGCCACTTCGGCTCGCTGTCGGCGCTCAAGGCGGCGAGCCGCGACGAGCTGCGTGCGATGCCGGGCCTGCCGGCGGCGGTCGCCGACGCGGTGTTCGAGCGGCTGCGCGGCGACGGCGTCGGGCCGGCCTGACTTCGTCCCGCCTCTGCAACGTCGCCGGCGGGGGATCGACCGCGCGCTCGCCAGGGGCGAGGATGCGTCGGCATGAAACTCCGACACATCCTGCCGATGGCCGCGCTTCTCGGTGCGCTGCTCCCGGCCCAGAACCGTCAACAACCGAGCCAGGAGCAGCTGACCAAGCTGCGCGCCGAGAAGCTGGCGAAGCCCGTGTTCCAGAAGGCCCCTTGGGTCATGGACTACGACAAGGCGCGCGAGCAGGCGAAGAAGGACGGCAAGCTGCTGTTCACGTACTTCACGCGCAGCTACGCGGGTTGAGGCCCGTGTGACGCCCTGGAGGGCAGTTCGCTCTCCGACCCCGAGTTCCCGAGCTTCGCCGCCGACGTCGTCCTGTTCCTGCACAACACCTCGCGGGTGGCCGACGAGCCGTACCCGACGCTGCTGCAGGACAAGGGCTTCCGCGGCTTCCCGTCGCTCTGCTTCATGGACGCCGAAGGCAACGTGCTGGCCCAGCCGCAGCAGCGCACGGTCGCGGCCTTCCGCGAGACGCACGCCAGCGTCAAGGCGCTCGCGACGCTGCGCGCCAAGGGCGACAAGGCGACGCCGGCCGAGCAGCGCGAGCTGTTCCTCGCCGAGCTCAAGCTCGGCCTGATCAAGGCGGGCGACATCCAGGCGCGCGCCGACAAGGTGAAGCTGAACGACGTCGACAAGGCGCTGGTCGCCGGCAAGCTGGTCGACGCCGAGATCGGCGAGCTGATGGCCAACGCCCGCACGGCCGGCCCGGAGAAGACCGCCGAGGCCCTGGTCGCGATCCACAAGTCCGGCCGCAAGCCGAGCGCCGACGTGTCGCCGTCGTACTGGCTCCAGCTGCTGAACCACGCCGCCAAGAACAAGGACGGCGCGCTCGCCGACGAGGCCTACGGCGCGCTCGAGGCGAAGCTCGGCAAGGAGAAGGCCGCCGAGCGCGCCTTCCCCGGTTGTAAGAAGCTGCGCGACGACGCGCACGCGAAGTGCCGCCGGCGCGGCGCGCGCCGGCGACGGCCGCGCCGCGTCAGGCTCCGCCGGCCG
>JBEITC010000349.1:0-4434 GCA_040375075.1 Planctomycetota bacterium
CCGGCGTCCTCGGCGGCGCGCGCGCGCCGGACGCCGCGCCGGGGTAGGCGAGCAGCTCGCGCGGGAGACCGTTCGGGGATCTCGGCAGCGACATCGCGCGGCGCCGGTCCGTACCATCCAAGCCGATGGGACGTCGGGTGGTTGCCGGTGGGAGTGGTTCGCTGCGCGAACGTGCGTGGCTCGTTGCAGGCGTTGTGCTGGCGGCGTGTGGTCGCGCTGACCGCGCGTCGCAGGCGCCGCTCGCACCCTCGGCGCCGGTCGTCGCCATCGACCTCGGCCCGAAGGTCGCTGCGCCACGGCCAGCGGCCAGCCCTGGCGAAGCGAAGCCCGCGCCTTCGGCGCCAGCCGCGGAGCTGCGGCTCGTCTTCTCGACGCGGTCGCCGCAGGGCCTGCTGAGCATGGCTGCGTGGTCGCCGACCGGCTGGCGGCTGGCGACCGCAACGGCGAACTCGATGCCGATGAACCCGAAGGAGTACCACAGCCGCGACTTCACGTTGCGCATCTGGGACCCGACGGCGCAGGCCCACCCGGCGCCGCTGACGATGGACGCCACCGAGGGCTACCAATGGCCCTACGTCGGCTGGTGCGAGTTCGTCGACCACGAGCACGTGCTGACGACCGTCCGCGGTTGGGCAGGCGATCCGGCGCGCCGCTTCGTCACGCTCTGGCACGTCGGCAAGGGCGCGGCCGTGCGCCGGCAGTCGTTCGATGGCGCCGCGATCACGGCGTGCGCGCTCGACCGCGCGCGCGGTCGCTTGTGGGTGGCGACCGAAGGCGGCGCGGTCTACGCCGCCGATCCGATGCTCGCGACGGCGCCGCGCGCCGCGATCGCCGGTGGCGGCCCGACCGGTCACATCGAGCTCGAATACGGCGTGTGCGGGTTGGCCCTCGCTCCTGCGAGCGGCGTCGTCGCCGTGGCGTCGACCGATGGCGCGATCTGGCGCATCGACCCTGCGGGCACGGCGACCGCCGTCAGCGCGTACGCGGAGCCGGACCAAAGGTCGCGCGGCCTCCGGGTTCGCGCGGCCAGCGGCTGGTTCGCGACGATGTCGGATGGCGTCGCGCGCGCGTGGCCCGTCGCGGACGCCGCCGCGGGCCGACTGTCGACGCTCGCCGGCCAGCTCGCGTCGCCGACCGTCGAACGCATCGACGACTTCGTGCCGTTGCCCGGCGACGACGTCGTCGTCGCGGCCCGGATCGCCGGCGCGCCGGCGCTGCTGCATTGCCGCGCCGACGGTTCGCCGCCGCGCTCGTTGCGCCTGACGCTCGCCGCGCCGGCGACCATCGAAGCGCTCGACGCGAGCGACGACGGCCGCTGGCTCGCGGTCGCTTGCAGCGACGGCAGGATGCGCGCCTTCGACCTGGCGCGCGCCGATCCCGCGCCCGTGGGCGTCACCGCGAGCGGCTCGCAGCCGTGCCGCCACGTGCGCGTGCGCACCGGCCTCGATGCGACGCCGGCCTACGTGGCGGTCGTCCGCGGCGACCGGCTGATGGTGTTCGCCATCGACGGCTAGGGCGCGCCGGGCCGCATCGGTCGCCAGCCCTTTGACCGCCCCGGCGCGGCCACCTACCCTCTTCGCCCCGCATGAGCGACAACAAGCCCATCTTCGCGTTGGAGCGGCTCACCAAGAGCTACCAGGGCAAGAAGCCGGTCCTGAAGGACGTCAGCCTCGTCTTCCTCGAGGGCGCCAAGATCGGCGTCATCGGCCAGAACGGCGCCGGCAAGTCGACGATGCTGCGCATCATGGCGGGCGCCGACAAGGAGTACGACGGCGTCGCCCGCCTCGCCGAGGGCCGGACCGTCGGCTACGTGCCGCAGGAGCCGAAGCTGCTCGAGGACCTGACCGTGCGCGGCAATGTCGAGCAGGCGGTCGCGCCGATCCGCATGCTGCTGCGCAAGCACGAGGAGCTGAGCATGAAGCTCGGCGAGGACCTGCCCGCCAAGGAGATGGACAAGGTCATGGCGGACCTCGAGAAGCTGCAGCACGAGATCGAGGCCAAGGACGCATGGGAGCTCGATCGCCACGTCGAGACGGCGATGACCAAGCTGCACCTGCCGGCCGGCGAGAAGATGGTCAGCGCCTGCTCCGGCGGCGAGCGCCGCCGCGTCGCGCTGTGCCGCACGCTGCTCG
This sequence comes from Planctomycetota bacterium, assembly GCA_040375075.1. Taxonomy (GTDB): domain Bacteria; phylum Planctomycetota; class UBA1135; order UBA1135; family UBA2386; genus UBA2386. The sequence continues at coordinate 2,133 of JBEITC010000349.1, forward strand.
AGCAGCCGGACCTGTTGCTGCTCGACGAGCCGACCAACCACCTCGACGTCGAGACGGTGAAGTGGCTCGAGGAGACGCTCGCGGCCTACAAGGGCACCGTCGTTGTCATCACGCACGACCGCTTCTTCCTCGACAACGTCGTCGGTTGGATGCTCGAGGTCTGGCACGGCCGCGCGATCCCCTACGAGGGCAACTACTCGCAGTACCTGATCCAGCGCGCCAAGCGCATGGAGGCGCAGGAGCAGCAGGAGCAGAAGCGCGCCAAGTTCCTCGAGCGCGAGCTCGACTGGATCCGCATGAACCCGAAGGCGCGCACGACCAAGAACAAGGCGCGCCTGAAGAACTACGACAAGATGATCGAGCAGGAGGTCGAGGAGCGCGACGACTCGGTCGAGCTGCACATCCCGGCCGGCAAGCGCCTGGGCGACACGGTCATCCGCTTCGAGAAGGTCAACTTCAGCTACGACGGCGAGCGCAACGTCGTCGAGAACCTGTCGTTCGACATGCAGCCGGGCGACATCCTCGGCATCGTCGGCCCGAACGGCACCGGCAAGACGACCTGCCTCAAGATGATCACCGGCAAGCTGCAGCCCACCAGCGGCAAGGTGACGATCGGCCAGACCGTCGACCTCTGCCACGTCGACCAGGAGCGCGAGACGCTCGATCCGGCGAAGACCGTCTGGCAGGAGATCAGCGAGGGCCAGGACCTCATCAAGCTCGGCAAGTTCGAGATCAACAGCCGCAGCTACGTCGCCAAGTTCAACTTCACCGGCCAGGACCAGCAGCAGCTCGTCGGCTCGCTGTCGGGCGGCCAGCGCAACCGCGTGCAGCTCGCCAAGATGCTGCGCCGCGGCGGCAACGTGATCCTGCTCGACGAGCCGACCAACGACCTCGACCTCGACACGCTGCGCGTGCTCGAGGAAGCGATCAACGACTTCCCGGGCTGCATGGTGGTCGTCTCCCACGACCGGTACTTCCTCGATCGCATCTGCACCAAGATCCTGGACCTCGGCAACTACGAGCCGGGCAAGTACCTCGACAGCCTGTGAGCGGGGAGCGGCCGCGGCCGGCGAGCACGCGACGCGGACTTTTGCGGTTGGCTTGATCGCGCGGTGATTGCATGATCGCCGCGCCCCTGCCTTACACCGCAACCCGCTTCGCCAGGAACCCCATGCGTATCCCCGCCATGCTCGCGGCCGCCGCGGCCTTCGCCGCCGGCGCCGTCGCCCAGGACAAGATCACCCTCACCAACGGCGACGTGCTGACCGGCACGATCAAGTCGATGGCCGACGGCAAGGTCGTCATCGCCTCGCCGGCGCTCGGTGACGTCACGGTCCCGATCGAGAAGGTCGGCGACATGACGACGGCCACGCAGGTCAAGCTCGAGACCAAGACCGGTGACCTGCTGCAGCGTCGACTGCTCGGCATCGAGGGCGGCAACCTGAAGATGGAAGGCGCGACGACGGCGCTGCCGCTCGCCGATCTCGGCCAGATCAACCCGCCCGAGAGGAAGGAGCCGGAGTGGACCGGTTCGCTGAAGGTCAACGGCCTGTACGCGACGGGCAACACCGACCGCAAGGCCGGTGGCCTCGCGCTCGACGCCTCGCGCCGCAGCGAAATGGACCGCATCTCGCTCGACGCGGCCTGGGACTACGGCCAGGACAAGCAGGACCTCGACGGCAACCAAGCCACGCCGCGCGAGTGGAACCTGACGCAGCGTCGCACCGGCGGCGGCCTCAAGTACGACTACTTCCTGTCCAAGCGCTGGTACGCGCTCGCCAACGCCCGCGTGCTCGGCGACACGCTCGCCCAGTTGGACCTGCGCTTCACCACCGGCGCCGGTCTGGGTTACACGTGGATCGAGGACAGCACGACGACGTTCGTGACCGAAGTCGGTCTGTCGTACTTGAACGAGAACTACCGCACGGCGGACCCCTCGATCGACTACGTCGCCGTCCGCGCGGCGTACAAGCTGACCCACGAGCTCAGCAAGACGAGCCGCCTGGTGCATGGCATCGAAGCCTTCCCGTCGACCGAGTCCTCGGACGACATCTACCTGCAGTCGAAGACCGAGGCCGTCACCTCGCTGACCGAGAGCATGCTGGCCTCGATCTCGCACGTGTTCGACTACGACAACACGCCGGCGACCGGGCAGGAGCGCGGCGACCACCGCGTGCTGCTGTCGATCGGCTGGTCGTTCTGAGCCTGACCCGCGCGCTGCGCGCGCGGCGCGGCTCACGATCCCCCGGGCGCAGCCGCAACGCGGCGAGCGCCGATGGGCGAGGAAGCGCCGCCGGCCCGC
>JBEITC010000013.1:0-24918 GCA_040375075.1 Planctomycetota bacterium
CGGCCAGCGCCGCCCACGCCAGCGTCGGCGAACGCGGGATGCGCTCGCGCCACGACCACGCGGCGACGCCGGCGAAGAACCACGGCAGCAGCGCGAACAGCGGCGGGTCGATGTGGAACGGCGCGCGCTGCTGCACGGCGCCGGGGGCGCGGAGTTCGACCGCGTGCGCGGCGAGCGCGGCGACGAACACGATCGTCGGCGGCCACGGGCCGCGCCGCAGCAGCGACAGCAGGCCGAGCCCGGCGACGAGCGCGTAGCCCTTGCACTCGTGGATCAGCGACCAGCACGAGCCGATCCAGATCGACGGATACGGCACGTCGACCAGCGTGCCGTCGACGCCGAACGCGCGGACGCGCACGCCGGCGTTCTGCGCGACGAAGCGCCACGCCGCCGCCGCGTGGCCGTCGAACGACGCGCCGCGCGCCGCGCGTTCGACGGCGACGAAGCCGAAGCCGACGACGGCGAGCGCCACCAGGAAGCCCGGCCAGATGCGCAGCGCGCGGTGCCACACGTAGCGGAACAGCCCGCCGCGTTCGTAGCTGTGCGTGACGAGGAAGCCGCTCAGCACGAAGAAGCAGTAGACCGACAGCCGCCCACACGTCTCGGTCGTCGCCGCGGTCAGGCGCTCGCTGCCGAGGCCGCCGATCGTCGCCGCGTGCGACATCACGACGCCGAGCGCGAGCAGCAGGCGCAACAGGCCGAAGCGGTTGGCGCCGCGATCGGCCAGGGAAGCGAGGGTCGAGAGCATGGAGCGGAACGGGCGCGCACGAACGCAGCGCCGAGGCCGTGACCACGCCGCAATCGGCGCGACGCACAGGTACGCGGCGTTCCAGCGCGCTGGCGCCACCGCCAACGCTGCGCGATATCACCGCGCTGCTGCGCCGATGCCACGGTCGCGTGCCACCGATTGCGGTCCGACGGGGCTAGGCACGCGCGCGGATCGTAGTACAGCCTCGTAGATGAAAGCCCTCGTCAGGACGTTCGCCGCGACCGCGCTTCTCGCCGCCCCCGCCCTCGCCCAGAACGCCGCCGTGCTGTGGAACGACGCCGCGCTCGCGGCGATCCGCGCCACCAACACGCCGCCGCCGCGCGCGTCGCGCAACCTCGCGATCCTGTACGCCGCGGTCTTCGACGCCGCCAACGGCATCCGCCCGGCCTACGACGCCTACCTCGTCGCGCCGACGGCGCCGTCGTCCGCCGATCGCACCGCGGCCGTGGCTTCGGCCGGCCATGCCGTGCTGATCGCGCTGTGGCCGACGCAGGCCGCGAACTTCACGACGGTGCGCGACGGCCTGCTCGCCAGCGTCACGAATCCCGCGCGTCGGCAGCAGGGCATCGCCTGGGGCGACGCCGTCGCGCTGCAGATCCTCTCGGCGCGCGCGACCGACGGCGCCGACGCCGTGCTGGCGTACCCCGGTTCGACGACGCCGGGCATGTGGCGGCCGACGGTCTCGTTCGGCGGCAACGTCCTGCCGGCGCTGCTGCCGCACTGGGGCTACGTGACGCCGTTCGCCGTCGCCGACGTGTCCGCGCTGCAGCCGGAACCGCCGCCGGCGCTCGCGTCCGCCGAGTACGCGGCCGAAGTCGGCGTCACGCAAGCGATCGGCCGGTCGACCAGCTCGACGCGCACGGCCGAGCAGACGGAGATCGCGCGCTTCTGGGCGTACGGCCCGAACACGGCGACCCCGCCCGGCCACTGGAACGACATCGCGCGCGACATCGCCATCGCGCGCCACCTCGACCTCGTCGAGTCGGCCCGCATGTTCGCGCTGCTCAACTTCGCGATGGCCGACGCCGCCATCGCCTGCTGGCGCGCCAAGTACGACATCGGCCTGTGGCGTCCGATCACGGCGATCCAGCTCGCCGACCAGGACGGCAACGCCGCGACGACGGCGGATCCGTCGTGGACGCCGCTGCTGCCGACGCCGCCGTTCCCCGAGTACACGTCCGGCCACAGCACCTTCAGCGCCGCGGCGGCCAGCGTGCTCGCGCGCTTCTTCCGGACCGACGCGATCGCCTTCAGCGCCCGCTCCGACGACCTTCCCGGCGTCGTGCGCAACTACGTCAGCTTCTCGCAGGCGGCCTACGAGAGCGGCCTCAGCCGCATCTACGGCGGCATCCACTTCCCGTCCGGCAACTCCGGCGGCCTGCAGGTCGGCGTGCTGATCGGGCGCGAAGTCGCCGCCACCAAGCTGCGCCGGCGCGGCAGCAACTGACCGGCGCGGCAGGCGCGGCGATACGAAGGGCGGCCGATGGCCGCTGACGGCCAGGCGCTTGCTGGCCAGCCGCGCGAAATCGCCTCCGACGGCAGCGTCCGCGGCGCGCCGACGAAGGGACCGCCAATGCAAACGGCCCGGGGATCCCCGGGCCGTCGCATGGTCAGACTCGGACGCCGCGCGCCGACAGGCCGCGGCGACGCCGGATCACGGCAGGTCGACCGGGATCAGCACGCGCGTGAGGCCGTGGATGATGCCGTTGCTGGCGTTGAGGTTGATCGGCAGCGTCAGGAACGGGTTGGCGAGGTTCGGCTCGTTGTCGATCAGCGTCAGGAAGAACGGCTTGATCGTCGCGCCGGTCAGCAGCGTGTTGATGCGCTGGCCGAGGAACGACTTGGTGATCACGTTCACCGCCGTCAGGCGCTCGCCGGCGACGTGGTACAGCAGGATGTTGGTCAGGACCGGCACCGGATCGCCGTTGCCCAGCTGCGTCAGCGCGCCGACCAGGAACGTCCACGCGCCCGACTCGGTCGAGCCGGTGTAGCCGAGGTCCTTGGCGAGGCGCAGGAAGGCGCGGTCGCTCGGCGCGAACACCGTCAGGTTGGCCTGCGGGTTGGCGACGGCCGAGACGAGGTTCGCCGTCTGCAGCGCGTTGAGCAGGATGTCGTAGTCGTTGAGGTTGCTGTCGAACTGGCCGGCGGTCGCGCCGCCGCTCGCGGCGACGACGATGTCGGCGATGGTGTTCGTGGACTGGGCGGCGACGGGCGCCGCGAAGCCGACGACGGCGGCGAACAGGGTGGTGGCGAGGGTCTTCAACATGGCGATGGTCTTGGTGGTTCCGGGCAGGGCTCTCTCCTGCGCGCAGCCTTCGTGCCCGGGCCGAAGTCCGGATGCAGGCGCAGCCGCGCGCGCGGCGGTTTTTTCTTCGCGGTCCGTCGCGCCACACGCCATCACCGACCACGCAACGCCGCCGCGGCGGCTCGCGCGCGCCGAACCGCACGAAGCGTCCTAGGCCCAGTGATTCAGCGGGCCGACGACTCCGAATCCCGGAGCGCTGGCGATCGCCCGCGCCACGAAGTCGCGCGCCGCATCGACGGCCGCTGCGACCGTGTCGCCGTGCGCCAACCGCGCGGTCACCGCGGCGCTGAACGTGCAACCGCTGCCGTGCCGGTGCGGCGTGTCGATGCGCGGCGATGGCAGGTCGCTGGGCGCGCCGTCGCCAACCACCAGCACGTCGCCGGCGAGGCCGGGCACGTCCTTCACCACCACCGCCTTCGCCCCGCTCGCCTGCAGAGCGCGCGCCGCCGCCACCGCCGACGCGCGATCGGACACCGCGATGCCGGCCAGCGCCTCGGCCTCGAAGCGATTGGGCGTGACGACGTCGGCGAGCGGCAGCAACCGTTCGCGCAGCGCCTGCACGGTGTCGGCGCTCGCGAGCGCATGGCCGTGCTTGCTGACCAGCACCGGGTCGACGACGAGCGGGCCGAGCGGCCGTGTCGCCAACGCCGCGGCGACCGCCGCGACGAGCGCTTCGCTGCCGAGCGCGCCGGTCTTGGTCGCCTGCGCGCCGAGGTCGTCGGCGACGCTGCGCAGCTGCGCCAGCACGACGTCGACCGGCTCGAGGAACACGCCCTGCACGCCGCGCGTGTTCTGCGCGGTCAGCAGCGTGACCACCGACTGGCCATGGACGCCGAGCCGGTGGAACGTCTTGAGGTCGGCCTGGATGCCTGCGCCGCCGGACGGATCACTGCCGGCGATCGTCAGCGCGCGCGGCGGCTGGCCGACAGCGCCACCGCCCCACGCCGCGGCGAAGAAGCGATGTTCGAGGTGCATGGCGCGGCGATGCAGCGCCGCGAGCTCGTCGCGCGCGACGCCCGGGCCGTGCAGCCGCGGCGCCAGCAGCCGCCACAGCGCGCCGAAGCCCGGATCGGCGTAGGTCCGCACCCAGTCGCCGTACGGCGACGACGGCACGAGCCACGGCAGCAGCCGTTCGCCGAGCCACGCGTACAGGCGCAGGCACGGCAGCATCGCCGCCGCCGCGCACGGCTCCGGCCGCGTCGCCGCCGTCGCGGTCAGGAACTCCGTGTACGCCAGCGTCGCGTCGGTCGGCTGCACGCGCAGCAGGTCGATGCCGAGCCGCTCGGCCTGGCGGCGGTGCAGTTGCAGTTCCTCCTCGACGCCCTGCGCGAGCTGCGCGTACAGCGCGCGGCCGGCGGAGTCGGCGCAGCGCGCGCCGGCGAGCGCGTAGGCCGCGGCGAACGCGCGCAGGAAGAACGCGTCCTGCGCCACGTAGTCGCGATGGCGCCACGGCGGCAGCGAGCCATCGGCGAGGCCGCGGACGAACGGATGCTGCAGGCAGGCGTCGGCGAGGTCGGCGTCGGCCTGCCAGAAGGAGTCGGCGAAGTCGGTCGTCACGGCGGCGATGGTAGGAGTGTGCGACACGGGACGCGCACCGAACCGTGGCGTGGAGGCGCGGTCGGGGCGAAGCATGTGGCCGCAGGCGAATCGGTGGCTGCACCGAGGCTCGCCGGCGCATGCCATGGCGCGAAGTCGCATGCCGGGCGGTGTGGACTTCCGTGGCGCGGACTCCGAGGCCTGGATGCGGCGCGCATTGCGACGGACCGTGCGCATCGGCCGCCGCACGACGCCGGCGGGTGTCCGACGATCGCAGACCCTGCACCCGGGAGTCCTTGAATGCCCTTGTGGCAAGCCCTAAGCGTGGCGGCTTCGGGCGCGACTGCCACATCGCAGGCAAACCCTGGCGCCCACCCGACCCCAGCTCACCCTTCGTTCCATGCCCCGCCTTGCCCGCCCTGTCTGCAGTGTCGTCGTCGCACTCGCGGCGTCCTCGGTGTCCGTCGCCCAAGCTGTCTTCTTCCCGATCCCGAACACCAGCGGCGTGCCCGGCGCCAACCAGAACGGCTGCTACGTCTCCGGCGGGGCCAGCAAGTTCATGGCGCGCATCAGCGCCGACGGCAGCACGGTCGCGCTGAAGATCTACCAGGGCGGGTTCATCAACGGCGCCATCCCCGGCGAGTTCGCCATCTGGACCGAGGCCGGCGGCACGCAGACGATCGCGCCCGACACCGGGTACGGCGCGAACTTCGGTTGGGGCGTCTCCGGCGTCTCCTCCAACGGCAGCATCGTCTATGGCTCGGATTGGGTTTGGCGACGCGTCGGCGGCTACCAGTCGCTCGCGAGCACCTTGCTGGCATGGGGGGTCGCGTCGATCTTCGGCTGCAGTGACGACGGCGCCGTCGTCGCCGGCTTCCGGCCGACCAACTCCAACGGACTGCCGTATCCCGGCGACTACTTCCGCTGGCAAGTCGGCCAGCCCGCGCCGCAGAACCTGCCGCGCGACGCGCAGCACCCGGAAGGCTACTTCCTCTTCAACTGCATCAGCGGCGACGGCAGCGTGATCGGCGGCCACACCTGGGCGCCGAACTCGCAGTTCTTCCAGACCTACGCCGCGGCCCTGGTGACCACGGCGGGCGCGCAGGTCATCACGCCGGAGAGCGCTGGCAACGCCACGCTGGTCAACGACCTCTCCTTCGACGGCAGTGTCGCCGTCGGCCCTGCGAACCTGCCGGGGCCGTTCGGCAGCTTCGGCCTGTCGGCGTACCGTTGGACGGCAGCCGGTGGCCTGCAGGTGCTGCCGGTGCCCGGCAGCGCCAGCATCCCGGCGGCATGCGATGCGCTCGGCAACGTCGTCGTCGGCCAATACCTGAACTTCGGCGTGGCGGGGACGCGCGCCTTCCGCTGGAACGCCGTCGACGGCGCCGTCGACCTGCAGACCGATCTGGTCAACAACCAGGGCCTCGGCGCCGAGCTGCAGGGTTGGACGCTGCTCGCGGCATGCGACGTGTCGGCCGACGGCCGCGCGATCGTGGGCCTTGGCCGCAACCCCGCCGGCTGCGAACAGGCCTTCCTCGTCCGCTACCCGACGACGCCGGCTGCGGTGACTTCGTATGGCGCCGCCTGCGTCGGTCCGCAGGGCGCGCTGCAACTGACGGCGACCAAGGCGCCGTACATCGGCGCGCCGACGATCAGCGTCTGCCAGGGCGCCAGCGCCCAGGCATTGCAGCTCGGCGTGCTCGGTCTCGCGCCCATCGCCGTGCCGCTGCCCGGGATCCTGCCGGCAGGCCTGCCCGGTTGCGACCTGCGCGTGACGCCGGACGTGGTGTCGCTGCTGCCGGTCAGCAACGGCGTCGCGCGCCAGCAGCTGACGATCCCGGCACAGCCCGCGCTCATCGGCCAGACGTACAACCAGCAGGTGCTGCGCCTCGACGTCTCGAACAGCACCGGGGCGATCACGTTCTTCGCCGGCTCGAACGGGCTGACGCTCACGATCGGCGCGTACTGATTCGCGGCGTCGCCTGCCGCGAACCGGCGAGCCCCGGAGATCCCGCCGCCGCGCTGCTCGCGCAGGCGGCTGTCGCAGACGGTCGAACGCACGACCGTCGGACGCAACGCCCAGCGCGCCGGCTGCGCGCTCGCAGCGCGGCAACCGCCGGCTACTCGAGGCCGAGCGCCTTGCGCACCGCCTGCTTGTCGATCTTGCCGCCGGCGAAGTCGTCGAACGCGCGCGCGGGCGGCTTGATCAGGTGCTGCGCGATGAACGGCGCGCCTTCCTCGGCGCCCTGCTGGCTGTCCTTGAAGCAGCACTCCCACTCGAGCGTCGCCCAGCCCTGGTAGCCGTACTTGGTCAGCAGGCTGAAGATCGCGGTGAAGTCGACCTGGCCGTCGCCGAGCGAACGGAAGCGGCCGGCGCGGTTCTGCCAGTTCTGGTAGCCGCCGTAGACGCCGACGCGGCCGTTGGGCCGGAACTCGGCGTCCTTCACGTGGAAGCACTTGATGCGCTCGTGGTAGAGCTCGATGTACTCGAGGTAGTCGAGCTGCTGCAGCACGAAGTGGCTCGGGTCGTAGAGCAGGCACGCGCGCGCGTGCCCGTCGACGTGGTCGAGGAACGCCTCGTAGCTGGCGCCGTCGTGCAGGTCCTCGCCGGGGTGCACCTCGAAGGCGCAGTCGATGCCGCACTCCTCGGCGTAGTCGGAGATCGGCCGCCAGCGGCGCGCGAGCTCCTTGAAGCCCTCTTCGACGAGGCCCGCCGGCCGCTGCGGCCACGGGTAGACCGTGTGCCACATCAGCGCGCCGGAGAACGTCGGCATCGCCTTGAGGCCGAGGTTCTCGCTCGCCTTGAGGCACAGCTTGACCTGCTCGGTGCCGTAGCGGCACATGGCTTCGGCGGTGTTGACCTCAGGCGGCGCGAACACCTGGAACATCGACGCGTACGCCGGATGCACGGCGACCAGCTGGCCCTGCAGGTGCGTGCTCAGCTCGCTGATCTCGACGCCGGCGGCGGCGGCCGTGCCCTTGAGCTCGTCGCAGTACGCCTTGCTCGCCGCGGCCTTCTTCAGGTCCATGCAGCGGGCGTCCCACGACGGCACCTGCACGCCGACGTAGTCGAGGCCGGCGGCCCACTTGCAGGCCGTGTCGAAGCGGTTGAGCGGGGCGGCGTCGCCCATGAACTGCGCGAGGAAGATGCCGGGACCTTTCATCATGGCGGGGTTTCTCGGTGCGGAGTCGGGATGCGGAGGAAGCGCGGGCCGCGGGTCACTTCGGGACCTTGGCCCACTTGCCGGTCTTGGCCGACGCGATCGCGGCCTCGAGCACGGCCTGGACGGCGACGCCGTCCTGGAAGTCGGGGGCGAACGGCGAGCCGTCGTGCAGCGCGCGCACGAAGTCGACGACGTGGTGCACGAACGTGTGCTCGTAGCCGACGATGTGGCCGTCCGGCCACCAGTTGGCCGCGTACGGGTGCACGCCGTCCATCACCATCACGGTGCGGAAGCCCTGCGCGTCGCGCGCGTCGCCGAACGAGAAGACCTCCAGCTCGTTCATGCGCTCGAGGTTCCAGCGGATCGAGCCCTTCGTGCCGGAGACCTCGATGCAGTTGAAGTTCTTGCGGCCCGGCGCGACGCGCGTGGCCTCGTACGTGCCGATCGCGCCGCCCTTGAACTTCGCCAGGAAGCAGAACGCGTCGTCGACGTCGACCTTGGCCTTGCCGCCCTTGCCGTCCGGCCGCTCCTTGGTGAACGTCTGCTGCACGCCGCACACCGACTCGAACTCGAGGCCGGTCAGCGCGCGCGTCAGGTCGATCAGGTGCGCGTTGAGGTCGCCGTGCGCGCCGCTGCCGCACAGCTTGCGCTCGGTGCGCCAGCTCGCCGGCACCGAGCCGTCGGCCAGCCAGTCCTGCAGGTAGACGGCGCGCACCTGGCGCACCTCGCCGATGTCGCCGCGGCGGATCATCTGCGCGGCCAGCGCCGTCGCCGGCGCGCGGCGGTAGTTGTGCCAGAGGCCGACGCGCACCTTGCTCTTCTTCGCCTGCGCGGCCATCGCCTTGGCCTGCTGCAGCGTCATCGCCAGCGGCTTCTCGCACAGCACGTGCTTCTTCGCCTTGAGCGCAGCCATCGCGATGTCGAAGTGGCTGTCGTTCGGCGTGGCGACGTCGACGACGTGGATCGCCGGATCGGCGAGCACGGCGTCGAGGTCCGTCGTCGCGTGCTGGAAGCCCAGCTTCGCCGCCGCCTCGGCGGCGCGCTCCGCGTGCCGGCCGACGACCACCGCCGGCACGATGCGCAACGGCAGGTCGAAGAAGCGGTTGGCCTGGCGCCACGCGTTGCCGTGCGCGCGGCCCATGAACGCGTGGCCGACCATGGCGACGCCGAGGAGGGGAAGGTCGCCGCCGGACGCGGCGTTGGAGACGGACGAGAGGCCCATGCCGTCACCATAGGCTCCCCCACCCGTCCGCCGCCACGAGTCGGCGGTCGACCCCGCCTCAGCGCGTGCCGCCGAACAGCACGCGCAGGTTGATGTCGCCGACCGCGGTCGTGTCCCAACCGAGCAACAGGTCGGGCAGGCCATCGCGGTTCCAGTCGCCGAGGTCGGCGGCAAGCGAGCCGTTGCGGGCGCCAAGGCGCGTCGGCGACAAGAACCGCGGGCCGTCGAAGCCGCCGTCGCCGGTGCCGAGGTAGAGGCCGACCGTGGTGCTCCGCGTCGGCCCCGGCGCTTCGCACAGGGCGAGCGCGTCGAGGTTGCCGTCGCCGTTGACGTCGGCCAGCGGCAGCGCCGTCGGCATGCCGGCGCCGATCGCCCAGGGCGAGGCGAAGGCCTCGGTGAACGCGCCGATGGTCACCGCCGTCGCCGTCGGCGCGATCGCAGCCGTGTTGCGGTAGAGGCGCAGTTCGCTGTCGCCAGCGCCCGCGACCAGGAGGTCGATCGAACCGTCGCGGTCGAAGTCGGCGGCCGCCAACCGCGTCGGGTTGCTGCCGGCGAGCAGCACCTGCGGGCCACCCGCGGCCGCGGCGAGCGACAGCCGGTCGTCGGCTGGCGCCGCGCCCGGAACGAGCCGGTAGAAGCGGACGTGGTTGCCGTCGGAGCCGACGCCGACCGGCACGGCGACGGCGACCTCGAGCCGACGCGGCGCGGCGTCGCCGTTGCGCACGAAGTCGCCGAGCACCAGATCGGTGGCGCGGCCATGCGTCGCCGTCAGGCCCGACGGCACGTGGAACGGGAACTCGCCGGTGGCAGGCGCGGCCTTGCCGCGGAACACGGCGAGCGCGCCCTGGCCATCGACGGGATCGGGCAGGGCGAACACGAGCAGCGCGACGAGGTCGTCGACGCCATCGCCGTCGACGTCGCCGCGGACCACGCGGCTGCCGTCGGCGAGGTCGGCCGTGGCGAGCGTCGGATCGGCGAGCAGTTCGCGCAGCGGCGCGGTGAGCCGGTCCGGAGCCTGCACCGACGGCCCCGTCGGATCGTGGCGCCAGACGGCGAGCCGCGACGCGCGGTCGAGGAACGCGAGCTGGTCGACCTGCCCGACGGGCGCCGGCAACAGCGTCACCGAGCGCGGCAGCAGGCCGGGGAAGTCGCAGCGATTGCCGAGCGCAGGCAGGCCGCCGAAGCCGTCGTTCGCGATGAGGACGATGGCGTCCGTCGGCCCGGTCGCGGTCGTGCGCGCGAGCGCGAGGTCGCGCGCGCCGTCGAGCGTGACGCTGGTCGGATGGAAGTCGCCGGCGACGACCGCCTCGATGCCGAAGGCGAGCTGGCCGCCGGCGTCCGGCGGCAGCAGGCGGGGCTGGCCCGGCTGCGCGCTGACCACGAGGCGCGTCGACAGGCGCTTCTCGCGCACGCCGTCGACCTCGGTCTCGTGCACGAGGAACACCGCCTTCTTCTCGTCGGCCGTCGCCGTGGCGGGGAACGCGCGGTCGAACGCGACGGCGCGGATCTGGCGCGGCGACTCGGCGCCGCCTTCGATCGCGTCGTTCAGCGGCGTGAAGCCGTTGGGCGCGAGTTGCAGGAGGCCGAGCGACACGAGGGCCGGTTCGTCGCGCATCGCCACGACCAGCTCGATCGGCGGCGATTGGTCGAGATCGGCGGCGAGGCTGCGCCCGACCGGTTCCGTCGGCAGGAAGATCGTGTCGCCGACCGTCGGCGAGGCGAACTCGCGGTCGGCGACCTGGCGCAGGCGCGCGACGCACGGTTGCGTCGGCCCGCCGCCGAGGCTGCCGAGCACGCCCGCGAACACCACCGCGACCGACTGCAACGGCCCGTCGCCGCAGGCGTGGAGGCCGACGGCCGGCGAAGCGGCGTCGAACGCGTAGCCGGGCACGAGGAAGTCGAGCTGCGCGACCTCGGCGAAGCCGCCCTTGCCGTCGCCGAAGGCCACGTCGAGCTTGCCCTGCGCGCCGCTCGCCACCGCGACGTCGAGCGCGCCATCGCCGTCGAAGTCGGCGACCTCGCAGACGTCGTAGGGAAAGGAGCGGACCTCGATCTCGACGGGCGGCGAGAACGACACCGATCCCGGCGCCGTCGGCCGCGACAGCAGCACGATCGGGCGCTGGCCGGCCGGCGCGCCGACGCCAGGGACCAGCACGACGTCGGGCACCAGGTCGCCGTCGATGCGCGCGACGCGGCCGATCGCCATGCCGCCCGGCGTCGACCAGCGGCGCACCGCGCCGAGCGGCGGCAACGGCGCGGCCTGCCCGAGGACGACCTGGTGCGTCGACTCGGCCGCGCCCGAGTTGACGACGAACAGATCGGGCACGCCGTCGAAGTCGAAGTCGCCGACGCACAGATCGCGCGGCTCGCGCTCGGCGACGGCCTCCGGGTCACCGATGCGCTGCGGCACCGCGAACGGCTGGAACATGCCGTTCTGCTGCGCCAGCAGCAGCTGCACGAACGCGACGCCGCCCTGGTCGGTGAGCGCTGCGAAGTCAGGCGCGCCGTCCTGGTCGGGCGCGCGGTCGAGCGCGATCGGCGCGACGGCCACCGGCAGGCGATCGAGCACGACGCCGCGCGGGCCGAAGAACGGCCGCGGGTTGGCGAACAAGAACACCTGGCTGGCGACGAACTCCGCGACCGCGCCGGCGAGTTCGACGCGCAGCACGATGTCGACCTGTCCCGGGCGGCCGTCCGGCGACGGCGGGATGGTGAACACGAGGCGGCTGCTCGACGACTCGGCGGTGCGCAGTTCCTCGCGTGGCAGCGTCAGCACGCGCCCGCCCTTCTGGAAGCGCAGCTGCACGGCGTCGAAGTCGAGCGGCGCGGGCACGACGCCGGTGGTGAAGTCGGGCGGCGCGAGCGCCGTGCCGATCAGCGTCACGACCGAGCCGCCGCTGTTCGAGCCCTGGCCCGGCAAGGCCACCGCGATGTCGGGCCGATAGAACGTGTTGCGCACTTCGGTCGAGCGGCCGGCGATGGCGTCGACGACGAAGAACGTCGCCTGCGTCGGAAACGCGCTGCCCGGGGCGAGCGCCGAGAGCTCGGGCACGGCGCCGGCAGGCGTCTCGAAGCGCACGTCGGCGCACGGCCGCACGACCAAGGCCGGTTCGCCGCCGACGGCCGGCGCGTTGGGGTCCGGCGTCGCGACGAAGACCTGCGCCTCGCTGGCGACCGCGACGCGCAGGCCGGCGACGCGGAAGCGCACGCGCTCGCCGACCGGCGACACGAACAGCTGCGTCTTGCCGGGCGGCAGCACGACGACGGCGGCGGGCTGGCGCGCCAACGTGACCGGCGCCGCCGGCGCCACTTCGCGCCCGTCGACGAGCACGCGCAGTTCGGCCGCGACGTCGGCGGCGGTCGGATCGGCCACGGCCGCGACGATCGGCGCCGTCGCGAGCGTGAAGGCGACGCGCGTCGCGCCGCCTTGGCCGGAGGCCACCGCGTCGAGCTGGTCGACGACCACGCCGGCGGCGGCGAGCTGCACGCGCAGCGTCGCGCCTGCGCCGACGCTGGCATTGGTGACGAGCACGCTGCGCTCGTCGCTGTCCTGGGGCACGAGCGGCAACACCGGCTCGACGCTCAAGCTCGGCGCCGACGACGGCGAACCGCCGCCGCCGCCGCCCGACGAGGCCGCGACGCCGGTCACGAGGCCAGCACCGCAGCCGCCGCACGCGAGGACGGCGGCGAGGGCGAAGCTGCGCAGCAGCGGCAGGCGGAGGCGG
Organism: Planctomycetota bacterium; assembly: GCA_040375075.1. Lineage (GTDB taxonomy): Bacteria > Planctomycetota > UBA1135 > UBA1135 > UBA2386 > UBA2386. The sequence goes on from JBEITC010000013.1 coordinate 12,722, forward strand.
GCCATCGGAGCGCGGAGTCTACCGCAGCGCGTGGTAGAACGTGGCGATGAGCAACGGCCCTTCGGCCTCGACGCCGCCGCCCGAGCGCGCGGTGTTCTGCAACCGCACGCTGAACATGCGGTCGATCAAGGCGATCGGCTTCGACATGGACTACACGCTGGTCCACTACGACGAGGTCGCCTGGGAGGAGCGCGCCTACTGGCACGTGCAGCAGGCGCTGGCGCGCAAGGGCCACCCGGTCGCCGACCTGCGCTTCGACCCGACGATGTTCCCGCGCGGGCTGATCCTCGACCTCGCGCGCGGCAACGTCGTCAAGGCCAACCGCTTCGGCTACGTCACCATGGCCGCGCACGGCACCCGCGTGCTGCCGCACGACGAGCAGCGCCGCGAGTACGCCGGCGTCTGGGTCGACCTCAGCGAGAAGCGCTGGGAGCTGCTCAACACGCTGTTCTCGCTCAGCGAGGCGTGCCTCTACGGGCAGATGGTCGAGCTCTTCGACCAGGGCGCGATCGCCGGCGTCGCCGACTACACGTCGCTGTACCGGCTGGTGAAGTCGACCATGGACGAGGCGCACCTCGAGGGCGCGCTCAAGGCCGAGATCATCAGCACGCCGGAGCGCTTCGTCGACCTCGACCCGCTGCTCGTGCAGACGCTGCTCGACCTCAAGCACGCCGGCAAGAAGCTGTTCCTCGCCACCAACAGCGAGTGGCACTACACGCGCGCGATGATGGGCTGGACGTTCGATCCGTACGTCGGCGGCGCGTTCGACTGGCGCGAACTGTTCGACCTCGTGATCGTGCAGGCGAGGAAGCCGGCCTTCTTCGAGCAGCAGCGGCCGTTCGAGGAGGTCGTCGACGACACGACGACGCAGCCGCTGACCGGCCCGCTGCAGAAGGGCGTCGTCTACAAGGGCGGCAACGCGCACGCCGTGCAGGAGCACTTCGGCTGCGACGGCGGCGAGATCCTCTACGTCGGCGACCACGTGTTCGCCGACGTGCACATCAGCAGCCAGCTGCGGCACTGGCGCACGGCGCTGGTGCTGCGCGAGCTCGAGCGCGAGGTGCGCGCCGAGCGCGAGTTCGCCGCGCAGCAGCACGAGCTCGACCTGCTGATGGCCGAGAAGCAGCGGCTCGACGCCGAGCACGCGGCCCTGCGGCTGGCGCTGCAGCGGCGCGAGCACCACCAGGCGATGCCGAGCGAGATCGCGCTGCCGCACACGGCGATCCAGGACCGGCTGAAGGCGCTGCGCGGCGAGACCGACGCGCTCGACCAGCGCATCCTGCCGCTCGTGCGCACGTCCGGGCACATCGGCCATCCGGTGTGGGGCCCGCTGATGCGCGCCGGCGGCGACAAGAGCCGGCTGGCGCGGCAGGTCGAGCGCCACGCCGACGTCTACACCTCGCGCGTGTCCAACTTCCTGCACCTGACGCCGTTCGGCTACCTGCGCGCGCACCGCGGCAGCCTGCCGCACGATCCGCCGCGCTAGGAGCCTGCGGCGTCGTCGCCTTCGCCGGGATACTCGCCGGAGCGCTCGGCCTCCTGCGGCCGCGGGATGACGCAGATGCCGAGGCGCGCGATGCGGTCGCCGGCGACCTTGGCGAGCACGAGGCCGACGGTGTCGGCCTTGGTCGGCTGCGCCAGCACGGCGCACGGCCGCCGCAGGCCGTACGCATGCACGCGGCCGAGTTCGGCGTAGGCCGGGAAGTTGCTCGCCGCGAGCGTCGCGAACTTGCCGGTGATGTAGGCGACGAACTCCGGCACGCCGCGCAGCGGCTGCAGGACGACCTGCGACTCGAAGACGAAGTCGTCGGCGAGCAGGGGAACGAGCTGCTCGACGTCGCGGGTGTTGAGCATGCGGCAGTAGGCGACGATGGCGTCGTGTTCGCTGAGGGACATGGGGTGCCGTGGAGCTGCGGAGCGCGGGTTGCGGGTGGTGCTGGTCGTGGGTTGCCGGGCAGCGCGCGCACGCGAGCGCTGCTTGCGGGTTCCCCCCTAGCGCGCTGACACACGGCGCGACCACGCGATGACACGCAGCGACCGCGGGCTAGCATGGTCGGCAGCGGCGCCGACGCGCGCCGCGCCCAACCAACATGCTGACGCTCCTCTCGCTGCTCGCAGCAGCGCCCCAGGGCCCCCAGTTCGAAGCTCCGGTTCGGATGCAGGCGGGCGGTTCCTACGTGAAGGTCGAGTCCCCCGGCTACGCCTGCCCGTCGTGGCACGACGTCGATGGCGACGGCAAGGCCGATCTCGTCGTCGGCCAGTTCCGCGAGGGCAAGATGAAGTTCTTCAAGGGCGAAGGCGGCGGCAAGCTCGCCGCCGGCGCATGGCTGCGCGGCGACGCCGGCGCAGCCGTGGTCCCCGACGTCTGGTGATGCACCTCCTCGACTCCACAGTTCGTGGAGTTCACGGGCGACGGCATCGCGGACATCCTCTCGGGCACGTACTCGCGCAGCGGCAAGGGCATGGCCGGCCTGCTGTTCGTGCTGCCGGGCCGCAAGGACGGCACGTTCGGCAAGGCCGAGCCGGTGAAGGGCACGGACGGCGAGCCGCTGATCCTGCCGATGGGCAAGAGCGACAACGACATCATCGACCGCATCTGCACGCGGCCGTTCGCGTGTGACCTCGACGCCGACGGCCACCGCGACCTCGTCGTCGGCAACTTCCGCGGCACGTTCGCGTGGTTCCGCGGCGGCAAGGACGGGTTCGACCCGCAACCGACGTGGCTGCAGGCCGGCGGCGCGCCCATGACGGTCGCGCACCACGGCGATCCGTTCCTCGTCGACCTCGATGGCGACCAGGACCTCGACCTCGTGTCCGGCTCGTCGGACGGCGGCGTGACGTGGTTCGCGAACGAGGGCGACCGCAAGGCGCCGAAGTTCGGCGCGGCGCGCACGCTGCTGACGGAAACGCCGCGCAGCGCGGCGGCGCCGTCGGCAGGCGCCGAGCCCGAGCAGCTCGCGCTCGGCGAGGACGGCTTCACCGCGCCGACGAGAAGCACGCGCGTGTGGGTCGCCGACGTCGACGGCGACGGCAAGCTCGACCTGCTGGTCGGCGACAGCGTCACCGTGCGCACGCCGAAGCCCGGCGTCAGCGACGACGACGCGCGCACGAAGCACGCGGCGTGGCAGAAGAAGCAGTCGGCGTTCTTCCAGCAGCCGCAGGACAGCAGCGAGGCCGGCCAGAAGAAGTGGCAAGAAGGCTACCAAGCGCTCGAGAAGGAGCGCGACGCGTTCCTGACCGAGGAACAGACCGGCTACGTCTGGCTGCTGCGCGGCAAGTGACCGCGCGCAGCGGCCCGGGCGCGGACTCGCCGCGCGCGCTCACCGCGCCGCGGCGAGCGCCTGCTCGACGGCGGCCTTGGTCTGGCCGCCGCGCAGGCCAAAGCGCACGACGCCCTGCGCGTCGACGACGTAGGTGATCGGCGTCACCTGCGACCACTGCGACTTGTGGAACGCGTCGGCGAACGCGGCGTCGGCGAGCAGCACGGGCTTGGTGAAGCGCTTGCCGGCGATCGTCGCGGCGGTCTCCGCCGGCGGGAAGCCGAGCAGCCGGTCGGTGACGACGTGCAGCAACTGCACGTCGGCCGGCAGCGCCGCTTCGAGCGCGCGGATCTCCGGCGCCTCGACGTCGCAAGAGCCGCAGCGCGAGCGGAAGAAGTGCAGCACGGCGCGTCGGCCGCGCAGCCGTTCGGCGGTCCACTCTTCACCCTGCTCGTCGACGAGCGCGAACGCCGGCAGCGGCTTGCCGACGCTGGCGGCGATCAGCGCGTCGACGTGGCCGCGGACGGCGCCGCGCACGGCGAGGTAGCCGAGCAGCAGCGCGATCGGGACCAGCAGGGAGAGGAGCGTGCGCCGACTCATGGCAGCCAGTGTGCCGGGTGGGCAGCGGCGGCGCGATGGCAACGGGCGTTCGCGGCCGCGCCTGACCGCCGCCCCGTCCGCCGGCGAGGAGCTAGTCTTCTGCGTCATGCTCCGCCGCCTCGCCCGATCCGTCACGTTCGCCGCCGCGCTGCTCGCAGCCGCCGCGGCGCTGCGCGCGCAGGGCTGCGTCGCCGTGCCGAGCGACGATCCGGCGTTCGGCTCGCCGAGCTCGGCGCCGTTCGGCAACAACAACCCGAGCGACCCGATCTTCAGCGACCTGCGCTACCAGCTGCTGGTGCCGCGCGCGCTGCTGCCGAACCAACCGTTCCGCATCCGCGACCTGCAGTTCGCGCCGGCCGGCTCGCGCGGCCGCAAGCTCGACGACCTGACGATCACGCTCGGGCACAACCCGAGCGGCCAGCTGTCGGCGGCGATGCAGGGCAACTTCACCGGCCCGACGCGCAGTGCGCGCGTGCAGCAGTGGCTCGCGCCGACGACGGCCAACGCGTGGTCGTCGCTCGGCATGGCGTTCGACTTCGTCTTCGATCCCGCGCTCGGCGACCTCGTCGTCGAGTTCCGCGTGGTCGGCGGCGGCGCGGTCGGTGGCTCGGGCACTGCCGGGTTCCGCACCGACCCCGCGATCCCGTACGTGTGGACGCCGGGCGGCGGCTTCAGCGGCAATGCGTTCGCCGGCGGCGGACTGAAGCTGCGGCTGTGCACGGACACGTTCGGCGCGCTGGCGCTCGGCGGCGGCTGTGCGGGCTCCGGCGGGATCGCGCCGCGGCTCGGCTACGCCGGCAGCGCGCAGGTCGGCGGTGGCGGGCTCGTGGTGACGTTGGCGGATGCGCCAACGGCGGCGAACACGCCGGCGGTGTTGCTGTGGAGCTTCGACCTGCGCAGCCAGCCGGTGGATCTGGGGCTGCTCGGCGCGCCGGGGTGCGTGGCGTACGTGTTCGCGGACGTGACGGCGGTGGCGTTGGCGAACGGCGGTGTGGCGAGCGCGGCGCTCAGCGTGCCGGCGGCGCCGTTCCCTTGCGTGCCGCTGTGGAACCAGTGGCTCGTGTTCGACCCGCCGGCGAACGCATTCGGCGCGACGCTGAGCAACCCGGGGCGGGTGCTGGTCGGGAACGGGTAGGGCGCAAGACCAGCGGCGCCGACACCTGGCCGCACGGGCGACAGCGTCGCAGCTCACTCGCTCGCTTCGACCGTGGGGTTGGCGGGATCGTGCTGCCATGTCATCGTCACCGAACGACCCTCGGCATGGACGAGCACCAAGGATGGTGTGGCCTCCTCGGACCAAAGGACGAAGCTGCCATCCGAGCCAAGACCAGCCGACTGCCATGGCATGCTGCCTCCGCTGACGGCGACCCTTGTGTCCCTCGTGCGGCCAACGTCTCGAAATACCACGCGGCCAGCGATCCGGAACGCATACGTCAGTGGAACCCGAACAACTTCGTTGGCGCCGCCCAGGGATACTGTTGCCATACCGATCAGATCGCCCGCGCGCACTGCGACTTCGTACGTACCGAATGGCATGCCACGAAGCACCGGCGCGTAGGCGGGTGGTTCGAGCTTGCGTCGTTGCCAAGCCGATCCTGTGCGGAACCACAGTTCCGGGGCTGGTAACACGTCGTGGAATGCGACGGACTGCACAAGGTCCAGGACGATGCGCCCCGCCTCGGGAAGCGTTATGCGGTACGGCTCGGCGGCCGGGATTCGACAAGGCACATCGACGAATCTGTCCCCATTCGCTGACTGGACGTGCACGACATGATCGCCGGGACTGAGGCCGGTGACCCGCAAGCGACCAGGTTCTCCGTCGACGGCAGCCCCCCAGACTTCGTAGCCATGGTCTGCAGGCAAGTGCGCCGGGCGCCACCAACCGAGCACGCCATCCACGGGCATGCCCCGACCGTCGCTCACGATCACTTCGGCCGACTCGGACCCACCCTCCTCCTGCATCCACTCGACCTTCGACGTGCTGCCGAAGTCGCGTGGGAGGATGTGGATCTCGCCGCGCACGCGACCCCCATCGAGCCTCGTCGCCAGGGCGCCATAGACACCCGGACTACCGACGATGGCTTGGCCCATGCCTGCGACGATCGGAACATCGCGAGCGATTGGGGCTCCATATTGCAAGGCCCATATCGCCAATGCCTTGAACTCTGCCGATCTCTCACCGACGTCCAGGGACTGGTATGCCGTCTTGAACACTACGCCATCGACCAACGCCTTGGCGAGGTGTCCCCACGAGGAGAACTCGATCGCCGCGACTCCGGACCCAGGACCGGCCGCGCTTGCGTCGCCCAACTGCAGCACGACACGCTGCGCACGATCGGCAGCGCCGACATCGAGCAGGGTCAGGACCACGTCGCCCACAGACCCTTGGTGGGCGTCGCCCATCTCACCGGCGAGCACTGCTCGGTGTCCGACGGCGAAGGCGGTCACTCGCCACTTCGTTGGCGCAGGCCCCCATATCGACACGCGTCCAGACGGCGCCAGCATGGCATCATTCGGCGATCGGACTTCTATGACGACATAGTCAGCGATCCTGACCTGCCCCTGGAAGAGAAGGCTGGTGTCACACACCACCATCGCGCACGCGTGCCCAGCGAAACCAATGTGCTCGGGTAGTACGACGTCGAACTCACCATTCTCGACGATCGCTTCGACGGGCCGACCCCGCAAACCGGTCGAGCTGCTCAAGTGGATGTGCCCACGCCGCAGCGGGACGCCATCGATCGTCACGCAGCGACCACGGACCCTTCGCCCGCGTAGACCGGTTCCTTGCTCCGACACAACCGCACGATCAGGCCTCCCAGCATCGCCATCTTCGCGATGCGACCCGTCGCCAGCCTCCACGCGCGCGCTCTCCGGCATCGCCATGCTTTCGGAGACCACGGGATCGTCGACCTTCGTCGACTCACCGCTGATTGGCCTGTTGGGGGGCGAACCAAGCCACAAGGCACCAGCAACCCACAGCACGACGGCCGTGGCGATCAGCAGTCCGAAGGACTTGGACATGATCCCCTTTCTTCAAGTCACCCCTCACGAGTCCAGCTGGCGGACCGCCTTCGCGTCAGCACTTGCACGGCTGGCCGGCGCCGCCGTTCTGCGAGGCCCCGTTCTTGTTCGGTATGCAGGTGCCGGAACTACAGCGACCCAACACAAGACAATCCTGTGTCCACATGTAGATGCCAACGGATCCGGTCGCATACGGAAAACGCACTTCGGCGTCCGTCAAGTCCGCACAATTCTTCGGCGGCACATCATCGGAATCGTCGTCGAGCACGATCGGGACGATGATCTTTCCGACCGCATCCCAGGATGGAACTCCGTGCAACGGCACCGACGACGTGGTTGCCGAGGTTACGAAGGTCGAGAGGGCGAACAGTGCTGCACCGATCCAAGATACGTGCATTGGTGACTCCTTGATGAAACCTTGAGCGCCTCTTGGGCAGACGATGCGGGGCGACTCCAACGACTCGCATGCAGCCCGCACTGCCTCGGCTAGTAGAGAGAGAGAGAGAGAGAGAGAGAGAGAGAGTCAAGAATCGGAAAGGGAAATTCGTGCTCCCCTGACGCTCCTGCGGGTGCCTGAGGGCCATGAACACGTCCGATCCGTCGCGTGATCGCTCGCGGAGAAACCCCGCCGTCTGCGCAACCGGGAACATGGACAATCCTTCTGTCCGGGCACGTCGGTATCAGCCCCTCTCCGCAAGAGACTCCGCGGGCGGCGGAGCTCGAGGGCTCCGGAATCCGGTAGGTGTCGACGTAGTCGCCGAACGTAGCTTGCCGGATCTGCGCACGCGGCCAGCGCCGACAGCCCCCGGATGTGCCCGCCCCTCACACCGCGCACATCTTCACGGCGCGGGCCAACGCCTCCATCTTGTCGCCCTTCGGGATGAACTCGTGCGACACGTACCCCTCGTAGCCCGTCGCGAGGATCGCGCGGCAGATGGCCGGGTAGTTGAGCTCCTGCGTGTCGTCGATGTCGCGGCGACCCGGCACGCCGCCGGTGTGGTAGTGGCCGATCCACTTGGCGTTGTCGGTCAGCGTGCGGATGACGTCGCCCTCCATGATCTGCACGTGGTAGATGTCGTAGAGGATCTTCACGCGCGGCGAGTCGACGGCTTTGCAGACCTCGAGGCCGTAGCTCATCTTGTCGAAGGCGTAGTCCTTGTGGTCGACCTTGCTGTTGAGGTACTCGAAGCACAGGGTCACGCCGGCCTTCTCGGCGATCGGCGCGAGGCGCTTGAAGCCCTCGACGCAGTTGGCGATGCCGTCGGCGTCGCTCTGGCCGCCGCGGTTGCCGGAGAACACGATCATGTTCTTGATGCCGGCGTCGGCGATGCGCGGCAGGAAGTTCTCGCAGTCCTTGACGTACTCGTCGTGCATCTCGCGGCGGTTGAGGCCGCGGCCGATCTGCATCGAGTCGGGGCCGAACGCCATCGAGCACTCGAGGCCGAACTTCTTCGGCGTCATCCACTCGCGCGCGTACAGCAGGTCGATCGCCGACAGGCCGCTCGCCGCGCACTGCTCGCAGAACTTCTCCAGCGGGATGTCGTTGTAGATCCAGCGCGCGACCGACTGCTTGAGCTTGGACTTCGGCTTCGGCGCGGCGGCGGGGTCTTGCGCGCGGGCGGCCGGCAGCGAGCCGGGCAGCGACGCCGGCAGTGAAGCCGGCAGTGCGAGGGAACCGGCGGCGGCGGCAGCGGCGTTGCCGAGGAAGGAACGACGATCGAGCGGGGCGTGGTCCATGGCGCGATCGTCGCAGGCCCGCGTGCCGCCGGCCACCGTCCGCTCCGCCCGGCGCGGTATCAGGAACGTCGCGGCTCGAGCAGCACCTTGGTGCAGCGCGCCTTCTTCTGGTCGAACAGCGCGTAGCCGTCGGCGGCCGCAGCGAGCGGCAGGCGGTGCGAGAACAGCGGCGCTAGGTCGAAGTCGCCGCGCTGCAGCCGCGCCAGCAGCCGCGGCATCGCCGCCCCCACCGGCGCGCGGCCGGCGCGGTAGCAGAGGTTCTTGTCGTAGAGCTGGCCCGGCGTGAGCGCGAACTGCGGCTCGTTGTGCACGCCCGGCGCGCTGATCACGCCCCCGCACCGCACCACCTGCCACGCCAGCACGCTGGCGTCGGGATGGCCGACCGCCTCGATGACGACGTCGGCGCCGCGGCCCGAGGTGCGCGCGCGCACCGCCGCGACCGCATCCTGCGCGCTGCGGTCGATCGGTTCAGCGCCGTAGCGGGCCGCGAGTTCGAGACGCTCGGGCACCGAGTCGATGGCGAAGATCGCGCCCGCACCGAGGTCGCGCGCGCCGAGCACGGCGCACAGGCCGACCGGGCCAAGGCCGAGCACCGCGACCGTGTCGCCGCGCTGCACGCCGGCGTGCTCGGCGGCGAGAAAGCCAGTGGCCAGCACGTCGCCGGCGAGCAACGCCACCGCATCGGGCACGCCGACCGGCAGCGGCGCCAGCGAACTGTCGGCGAGCGGCACGCGCACGCGCTCGGCCTGCGCGCCCTGCAGGCCGCGACCCTGCGCCACCCAACCGAACAGCTGGCTCTGCTCGCAGCGACTGGTCAGGCCCTTGTGGCAGAAGAAGCACGCGCCGCAGTGCACCGAGAACGGCGCCACCACGCGGTCGCCGACGCGCACCTTCTGCACCGCAGAGCCGACGGCGATCACGCGGCCGACGAACTCGTGGCCCAGCGTCGTGCCGACGTCGAGCCCGACCTCGACGCCGCGGTAGACGTGCAGGTCGCTGCCGCAGATCGCCGCCAGCTCCATCGGCACGACCGCGTCGGTCGGCAGTTCGACGCGCGGCTCGGCGACCTCGGCGCAGGCGACGCGGAGCGGGGCGAGGAAGGTGACGGCCTGCATGGCGCGGCAGCGTAGCGTTCGCTCCGCGGCGCCGTCATCGCCGCGCGCGTTCGCGGCGGGTCAGAGCCCGATCCGGCCGCGACCGGCATTGCTGAAGCCAATGCCCAGACCATTGGCCGCGGCGTCGAACACAGCGACCTGCAGGAAGAAGGTCGCTCCGGCGACCGGCGGCACGACGAGGCTCCAGTTCGCGACGCCAGCCGGATTGGCCAGCGGCTGCAGGTCCTCGCCGCTCGCGAGCAGGAAGCAACCTGGCGCCTGCACCGGCGTCAGGTCGAACGGCAAGGACACGCCGAGGTACGAACTGTCCGAAGACCCGATCAACAGGACGCTGGGCGCGTTGGGCGGCAGGTTGCGCACCCGCGCCTGGAACTGCCCGCCGAGCTGCGGTAGCGCGCCGGCCAGCGCCGACAGCTGCGGCGTGCCAGCGCTGCCCGCGCAGCCGAGGCCATACGGCGCGAAGCTCGCATAGGCATCGAGCGCCAGTTCCCAGGTGTCACCCATCGGCAGCGAGTTGAGGCCGCCGAACAGCACGTGCACGTCGCGCGCCGAGTCGTACGCCATCGCGGCGTACGAACGCAGCGTCGGCTCGGCGACCGTGACGAACGGCGCGCAGGCGCCATTGCCGTACGACCACGTGTGATTGGGCGTCAGCGCCTGGAAGTCGCCGTCGAGCGCGACGACACGCTGCCGCGTCGGATCGCTCGAGAGCGCGTGGAAGCCGCTGGGCGGCAGCGTCGCCGGGAAGCGCTGGTTCCAGCCGAAGCCGCTCCATTCGTAGAAGCGGCTCTGGTTGCCGCCGTACCAGATGGCGAGCACGAGTCGCTGCGCCGCCGCATCCCAAGCCAGCTCATGCCACGCGATGGTCGCGCCGAAGTAGGGCGAGTTCGCGCTCGCGCGCGCGAGCAACTGGCTCCCGTCCCACACGCCGACCGAAGCCGGCAGGCTCGGCGTCCACAGCACGGTCTCCATGCGCACCGGGTCGTAGGCCATCGCCACGCGGCCACCGGCGCCGTAGCTGCCGCTGCCGACTGCTTGCCACGCTTGTCCGGTCCAGCGGCACATCGATCCGGCGTGCAGCAGCAGGTCCTGCGTGCCAGCGTGGTACGCGAGCGCGTACTGGCTCGCCGGCAACGTCACCCCGCGGTCGACCCACGTCGCGCCATCCCACGTCCACGTCTCGGAGAACGCGCCGACGGCGCCGAAGCCGCCGACGAGCACCGTGTAGCCGCGCACGGGGTCGAAGCACATCGCATGGCCGTGGCGAGGTTGCGGAGCGATCGCACCCGTTCGGTCGATCCACGACTGTGCATTTGCATGGGCCACGGCGGCGACGAGCGCCGCGGCGATGATCACGACGATTCGAAGCACGTGCGTGCCCTCCTTCGACGTGACGCAAGCTAGCAACGACGCCGAGGGAAGACGATGGCGCTTTTGGGGCGCGCAGAATCTTCATTGCTGCCAACCGAATACTCGCCGACGACTTCATGGGGCGGCACGCCGAGGCGCGACGCAGGATCGGTTCGACCCCAGCCGCATGCCCGGCGTGCAGGCAGCCGTGATGCCGATCCACCTTGGCAGTGCCTTCGTTCCGCGGTGTGGCTCGCGCGCACGTTGCTGCGATCGCTGGCTGCCCCCCCCCGCCCCACCGCCCCTCACCGCCGCAGCCAGGCCTCGACCTCGGCCTTCGTCGGGATCCGCCCGCTGCAGACCAGCTTGCCGTCGACGACCAGGCCAGGCGTCGCCAGCACCTCATAGGCGAGGATCTGCTGCAGGTCGGTGATCTTCGCGAGCGCGATCTCGATGCCGGCCGCCTGCGCGGCGTCGCGGGTCACCTGTTCGAGCCGATGGCAGCGGGCGCAGCCTTTGCCGAGAACCTTGACGTCGATCATCGTTCGCCTCCTGGGGATGTCACGATTGCCAACGCGTGCGCGCGGCCGCGGCCGGCGCGCCACGCGACGAGCAGCAGCGCTGCGACGCCGAACGGCGCCAGCCGGATCGCCCAGCCCGCCCACGCTGCGCCGTCGTGCGCAGCGCCGTGCAGCAGGCCTGCCACCGTGCTGAACGCCGCGACGAGCCCGACGTATGCCGCCGCCCTGCTGCGGCCGAGCACCGCGCCGACCATCAGCATGCTCTGCAGGCTGAGCTCGGGGTCGGCCATCAGGTACGCGAGCAGCGGCCCTGGGTGCATGCCGAGGTCGAGGAACAAGCGCGCGACCGGCACCTCGACCAGCGTCGGGAAGTACAGGAACACGCCGAAGCCGACGGCGGCGGCGTTGGCGAGCAGGCTGTTGTCGCCGGCGACGGCGCGGATCCACTCGGGCTGCAGCCACGCGCGCGCGACGCCGACGAGGAACACGCCGAGCAGCAGCAGGCCGGCGATCTGCTGGACGAAGCGCCACGACTCCCACAGCCATCTCTGCCACGCGTCGTCGGGCAGCCGCCGCGCGCCGCGCACGAC
>JBEITC010000226.1:0-6326 GCA_040375075.1 Planctomycetota bacterium
GAACCCGCGCCCCGCGTTGCGTTGGCGGCGTGGGGCCTGTCGTCGGAGCCGGCGCAGCGGGCTGGCGGCGTGGATTCGCCGCGCGTTGTTCCACGCGTTGCGCCGGCGACCCGACAATCAGTTCAGGCCGATGACCTGCTTGATCGCGTTGCTCGACGACGTGACCAGGTCCGGCGCGCCGAAGAGGCCGCCGAGCGTCACGAACTGCGCGTGGAGCGTCGTGCCGGAGAAGCCGGGCGGGACGGCCAGCGGCACCGTGCCGACCGCGGTCGACGCGGGCAGCACGAAGATCTCCCACAGCGTCGCGCCGGTCGTCGTGCTGAGCATGCAGCCCGGCGCGGTGATCGTCGGCAGCTGCAGGCCCGGACGGCTCGACGCGAGGTCGATCAGTTGCGCGCCGAGGATCGTGCCGGCCGGCACGTTCGTCGCGTTCCACGTCGCAGTCTGGCCGGGGTAGAGACGGCCGCCGTACTGCGCGCCGCCGGCGTTCGGCGTGGTCAGCGCGACCTGGCCGATGTTGCCCACACCGCCCTCGGGGCGCGTGCTGAACGGCGCTTCGAGCGACAGGTCGCGGTTCTGCGGGTCGGCGGCGTTGACGCCGGCGAGGCCGCCGACGCGGCCCGGCGAGAAGCCGACCATCGCGGCGTAGCAGTTGGTGGTCACCGTCGACGCACCGACGTAGGTCGGCGTGCTGCCGTAGCGGTACTGCACGAGGCCGTTCTCGAACAGGACCACCTGGAAGGTCCAGCGCGCGTGGCCATTGACGCCGGTGCCGCCGACGACGTTGAACGGCGCGACGTCGAGCCACGTGACGTAGCAGACGTTGTTGCCAGGGCCGCCGGAGGCATCGACGAGCACGTGCAGGCCGGCGTTGGCGTTGATGCCGACGTTGCGCTGCATGTTGAGGTCGCTCCAGAGGATCGCCAGGCGACCGCCGCTGTACAGCGGGCCGGTGGTGCCGGGGACCGGGTCACCGAGCAGGCGCGCGGCGACGGCGGCGAAGGCGTTGTCGGTCATCGCGCCATCGAGCCAGACGAAGCCGTTCGTGCTCGGCACGATCGTCGACGTCGCACCGCCCGGGAACGGGAACGTGAAGCCGAGCGGGAAGTTGACGACGCCGTCGTCGAGGATCGAGTTGGGCGAGGCGTTGACCTTGGTCAGGTCCGGCGCCGGCGCGCCGGGCGCGATCGTGTAGAGCGACGGCGCGGCGCTGTTGTCCGGGATCAGCGTCAGGCCGGCGCCGAGGTCGAACTGCTGGCCGTTGACGAAGCCCTGGTAGAAGCTCGTCGCGCTGCCGCCGCAGGCGCCGCCGTAGGACTCGTTGCTCGCCGGGACCACCGTCGTGTAGCCGCCGGGGCCGAGGAACTCGAGGCCGATCACCAGCGGGTTGGCGTTGAGCGTGCCGGTCGCAGCGCCGGCGGCCGTCGCCGTCACGCCCTGGCCGCGCACCAGCGCCAGCGCGCCGGTCGTGTTCTGCATCGCGATCAGGCCGAGCGGCGGCGCGTTGGCCGGCGCGGTCGGGATGTTGACGTCGATCAGCAGGTTCGGCTCGGCGCCGAGCGGATTGAACGTCGCGACGATGCCCATCGCGAGCAGGTCGAGCTCGATGTTCCAGTTGTTCGGCATCGTGCCGGCCGACGGCGCGACGGTGACGTTGGTCGTGCCGATGGCGCCCATGGTCGTCGTGCTCGGCGCGGCGGGCGCGAGGTTCGTCGCGAACGTCGTGCTCAGACCGCCGGCTGCGAGCGTCGTCGAGCCGACCTGCACGGTGACGCCGTTGTAGACCTGCCCGCCGAGGTTGGTCTCCGCGTCCTCGCCGCGGAACTTGATCTTGGTGATCGTGATCGGGCCGGTGACGCCCGAGTTGCCGGTGAAGTGGCTGCCGTCGTAGACGATCTGGAAGCGGCTCGCTCCAGCCGCGCGCCACCACACGGTCGAACCGGTGTTGCCGAGCTGGCTCGCGTTCTCCGACAGGTAGTGATTGTCAGGCAGCGTGAGTTGCTGCGCTTGCGCCGCGAGGCCGCCGCACAATGCGGCGAGGGACAGGACGAGGTGGGACCGCATCGTTGGCATGACTCCGAATGGGACAGTGTGACCGCGCCGGGGAGCGACCCGGCAAGCCAGCAGGGTAACCTCGACGGGGATGGCTGGTAGGGCCCCTGTGCTCCAAGGCCGCACGTGCGGCACGGCGCAATCGCGGGTCGGGATTTGACGCCTTGGCACGCGCGTGCGACCGTAACCACGCTCGCGTCTGCGACTGCCTCGTTCCTCCCAGGTGTTTCCCATGCTCACCACCCGCAACGTCCTGCTCGCGTTCGCCCTTGCCGCCGCCGTGCCGGCGCAAGGCTTCGTCAACTACGAGAGCGGCCCGATCCATCCGATGCGCATGTCGCCGGATGGCTCGCGGCTGTTCGTCGCCGACACGGTCGGCGGTCGACTCTGCGTCTTCGACCTGCGCAATCCGTCGCAGCCGTTCCTGCTGGCCGAGATCCCGGTCGGCATGGATCCGGTGTCGGTGCAGCCGCGCACGCGCGACGAAGTGTGGGTGACCAACCTGCTGTCGGACAGCGTCAGCGTCGTCAGCGTCCCCGAGCGCCGCGTCATCGACTCGCTGCGCGTCGTCGACGAACCGAGCGACATCGTGTTCGCCGCCGGCAAGGCCTTCGTCAGCGCCGCGACGACCGACCAGATCCACGTCTTCGACGCGACGACGCGCGCCAGCCTCGGCACCGTCGCGATCTTCGGCAAGGACCCGCGCGCGCTCGCGGTCAGTCCCGACGGCACGCGCGTCTACGCGGTGGTGCACCGCTCCGGCAACGGCACCACGGTGCTGCCCGAGGGCGTGGCGACGCCGCCGGCGCCGACCAACACGGCCCTGCCGGCCGCGCCGGCGCAGAGCATGATCGTCCGCGCCAACGACCCGGCGTGGGCGAGCGAGATCCCGTACACGCTGCCGGACAACGACGTCGCGCAGATCAACACGGCGACGCTGGCGGTCACGCGCTACTTCACCGCGGTCGGCACGACCAACACCGCGATCGCGGTGCACCCGACGAGCGGCGACCTGTGGGTGACCAACATCGAGGCGCGCAACCACGTCCGCTTCGAGCCGAACCTGCGCGGCCACGCGATCGACAGCCGGGTGACGAAGATCACCACCGGCGCCACGCCGGTCGTCACGCCGATCGACCTCAACCCCGGCGTCAACTACGGCCAGCTGCCGAACACGGCGGCGCTCGGCACGGCGCTGGCCGAGCCGTTCGGCGTCGCCATCGACGCGACGGCCGGCCTCGTCTACGTCGCCGCGCACGGCACCGACCGCGTCGGCGTGCTCAACCTCGCCGGCGCCGTGCAGGCGCGCATCGAGATCGGCGTCACGCCGGGCAGCACGGTCAACACGCGCCAGAAGCGCGGCCCGCGGGCGCTGGCGCTGCACCCGAGCCAGCCGCGGCTGTACGTGCTCAACCGCCTGACCGACACGCTCAGCGTCGTCGACACCGGCGCGCGCACGGTGCTGTCCGAGCGGCCGATCGCGACGTTCGACCCGATGCCGGTGGCGACGCGCGAAGGCCGCAAGTTCCTCTACGACGCCAAGCTGTCGGGCAACGGCAGCATGTCGTGCGCGTCCTGCCACATCGACGGCGACATGGACGGCATCTCGTGGGACCTCGGCGACCCGAGCGGCGTGATGGAGGCAGCGCCGTCGCAGCCGTTCCCGTTCAACATCGGCGTCGTCGCCTTCCACCCGATGAAGGGCCCGATGGCCACGCAGACGTTCCGTGGCATGCAGGGCACCGGCTTCCTGCACTGGCGCGGCGATCGCGGCAACTTCCAGGCGTTCAACGGCACCTTCGACAAGCTGATGGGCGGCGCGCTGCTGTCGCAGACCGACATGAACAGCTACGCGCAGTTCGCGATGGCGATCAAGCACCCGCCGAACCCCAACCAGCTGCTCGACCGCACGCGCCGTAGCGCGCCGTCGGGCAACAACGAGCAGGCGGGCTTCACGGCCTACAACCAGAACATCGCCGGCTCGATCCTGCCGACGGGCACCAGCTGCAACACCTGCCACGCGCTGCCGAGCGGCACCAACGGCCTGATCATCACCGGCCAGTTGCTGCAGGAAGCGCAGCAGATGAAGGTGCCGCAGCTGCGCAACATGTACCGCAAGGTCGGCTTCCTGCGCGCCGCGGGCCCGCAGAAGAGCGGCTTCGGCTTCATCCACGACGGCGCGCTCGACACGCTGGGCAGCTTCCTGGCCCAGCCGGTGTTCGGCAGCTGGCCGGCCGGCACGAAGGACGACATCGTCACCTTCCTGCTCGCGCTCGACACCGGCACCGCGCCGCTCGTCGGCTACCAGTTCCAGCTGACGCAGGCCAACGCCGCCGCGGCGGCGACGACCAACACGTTCGCGCTCGTCACCACGCGCGCCGCCGCCGGCGACTGCGACGTCACGGCCCACGGCCGCGTCGACGGTCGCATGGTCGGCCTGCTGTACGACGCCATCGCCGCGACGTGGCGCGCCGACGCGGCCGGCGTCGGTCCGTTCACGCAGGCGCAGCTGGTGAGCAAGGCGCAGGCCGGCAACGCCGCGCTGGCGTTCACCTGCGTCACGCCGGGCCAGGGCAACCGCTTCGCGCTCGACCGCGACGGCGACGGCACGCTGAACGGCGACGAAGGCCTGCTGGCCTACGGCGCTGCGACGCCGGGCTGTGCTGGCCCGTCGACGCTCGGCGGCAACAGCGAGCCGAAGGTCGGCAACGCCGCGTACGGCTTCGTCATGGGCAACGCGCAGGCGAGCACGGTCGGCGTGATGGCGCTCGCGCTCGGCCAGTCGTCGCTGCCGGTGATCGGCATCAACGTGCTGGTCGACCCGGCGTCGGCGGTGACGCTCGGCATCACGGCGGACGGCTTCGGCCAGGGCGTGATGCCGTGGAGCATCCCGCCAAGCGCGTCGAACGTCGGCCTGCAGGTCTTCGCGCAGGCGCTGTGGCTCGACCTGTGCGGCAGCCAGCTGTGGGCGAGCAGCCCCGGCCTGCGCGTCACCATCCGGCCGTGATCGGCTGATCGCGCGCCGCGCGTCGGCGGCGTCGCCGCGTGCGCGCGGCGGCGTCGCGACGGAAGCGCAGCGGCTGGTGGCGGGGGCGACCCCGCTCCGGCATGATCGCCGCCGAGGTACACACGACATGGGACCCGGATTCGGCGACATGCAGAGCCTGCTCAAGCAGGCACAGGACATGCAGCGGCGCATGGCCGACGCGTCGCGCTCGCTCGGCGAGCGCATCCTGGAAGGCTCGGCCGGCGGCGGCGCAGTGAAGGCCTACGTCAACGGCAACCAGGAACTGCA
Organism: Planctomycetota bacterium; assembly: GCA_040375075.1. GTDB lineage: Bacteria > Planctomycetota > UBA1135 > UBA1135 > UBA2386 > UBA2386. Next base: position 5,348 of record JBEITC010000226.1, read on the forward strand.
GGCGGTCAAGATCCAGAAGGCCGCCGTCGACCCGAGCGACGTCGACACGCTGGAGGACCTCGTCACCGCCGCCGTGCGGCAGGCGCTCCAGGCGGCCAAGGAGCTGCGCGAGCGCGAGATGGGCAAGGTCACCGGCGGCCTGAACCTGCCGGGCATGGGCCTCTGACCGCGGCCCGTCCGCCCGCACGGCGATGGCGCACCGCGACCGCACGATCGAGGCGTTGATCACGCACCTCAACCGCCTCCCGGGCGTCGGCCCGAAGACGGCCGAGCGGTTGGCGTACCACCTGCTGCGCGTCGAGGCCGACGAGGCCTTGCTGCTGGCGAAGGCGATCGTGGACGTGCGCGCGGCGGTGAAGTCGTGCAGCAAGTGCTGCCAGCTCGACGCCTGCGATCCGTGCAGCGTCTGCAGCGACCCGGCGCGCGACCAGACCATGCTGCTCGTCGTCGAGGATCCGCGCGAGGTCGCGCGCTTCGAGGACGTCGGCTACCAGGGTCTCTACCACGTGCTGCAAGGCCGGCTGTCGCAGCTCGAGGGCGTGCGGCCCGAGGACTTGACGGTGGCGTTGCTGCTGCAGCGTGCCCGCAGCGGCGTCATCCAGGAGATCTGTCTCGCCACCAATCCCGACCTCGAGGGCGAAGGCACCGCGCGCGTGCTCGCCGAGCAGCTCGCCGGCGCTGGCGTGAAGATCACGCGGCTGGCGCGCGGATTGCCCGCCGGCGCGTCGATCGCGCAGGTCTCGGCCTCGATCCTCACCGACGCGATCGAGGGCCGGCGCACGCTGTCGTGACGCCGGTCCGCGAACCGCTGCCGATCGACGACGCGCTGCCCGACGTGCTGGCGGCGTTCCGTCGCGCCACCGCCGTGCTGCTGATGGCGCCGCCGGGCTCGGGCAAGACCACGCGCGTACCGCCGGCGCTGCTCGACGTGCTCGGCGAGCGCGGCGGGCAGGTCGTCGTGCTCGAGCCGCGCCGGCTC
>JBEITC010000181.1:0-7391 GCA_040375075.1 Planctomycetota bacterium
CCCGCTGCGGCGGCGGCCGCGGTCGCCGCCGAGGGCTCCGCCGCCGCCGCCGACACCGCCGACGCCGCCGACGACGCGTTGCGCGCGCAGTTCACCCGCTACTTCGCCGCCGACGCGGCGCGTCAGGCGACGTTCGAGTTCGACCGCAACCTCGACGCCATGCTGGTCACGCCGGCGGGCGACGCGCAGTTGCGCAAGCTCGCGTTCGCGGCGTCGTGCGCGAGCGAGCGCGCGGCGCTGCAGCCCGACTTCGATGCCAAGCGCGTGCGCGCCGGCGACAAGGAGAGCCCGTACACGTGGAAGGTCGTCGGCGACAAGCCGGCCGGCGGCTACGGCCTCGTGATCGCGATGCACGGCGGCGGCGGCGCGCCCAAGCGCGTCAACGACTCGCAGTGGCAGCACATGCAGATCTACTACCGCGACCACCCCGAGGCCGGCGGCTACGTCTACTGCGCGCTGCGGGCGCCCACCGACGAGTGGAACGGCTTCTACACCGACTACTTCTACCCGGTGCTCGAGAAGCTGATCCGCCAGTTCGTCGTCTGCGGCGAGGTCGATCCCGACCGTGTCGTCGCGATCGGCTACAGCCACGGCGGCTACGGCGCGTTCGCGCTCGGTCCGAAGCTGCCGCACCGCTTCGCCGCCGTGCACGGCAGCGCCGCGGCGCCGAGCGACGGCCAGTCGTCTGCGGTCGGCCTGCACACGCTGGCGTTCTCGTTCATGGTCGGCGATCGCGACACCGCCTACGGCCGCCGCGAGCGTTGCGAAGGCTTCGCGCGGCAGCTTGCCGAGCTGCAGCAGAAGCACCCCGGGCGCTATCCGACCCGCTTCGACCTGATCGCCAACAACGGCCACACCGGCCTGCCCGACCGCGACCTGCTGGCCAAGCTCGTGCCGCTCGCGCGCGCGGCGTCGCCGAAGTGGCTGCAGTGGCAGCAGACCGACGGCACGGTGCGCGACCACTACTGGCTGCGCGATCCGTCGCCGCAGCCCGGCCGACTGCTCGGCGCCGAGCTCGTTGGCGAGCGGCTCGTCGTCACCGGCGTCGGCGACGCCAAGGTCGAGGCCTGGCTCGACGCGCGCCATTGCGATCTCGGCAAGCCGCTGGTCGTGGTGGTCGACGGCAGCGAGCGCACGGTCGCGCCAGCGCCGTCGGTGCGCACGCTGTGCCGGACGCTGCAGGAGCGCGGCGATCCAGCGCTCGCGGCGAGCTGGGTGCTGCCGCTGCGCTAGGCGCGCAGGAAGTCGGCCACCTGATCGAACGCCGCCGCGCTCTCGAGCAGCAGGCTGTGGCCGGCGTTGGGCAGGCAGGCGTGCTGCGCGCCGGGGATGCGCGCAGCGGTCGCCGCCACTTCGCTCGGCAGCGTCAGCGTGTCCTCGGCGCCGGCGAGGCAGAGCGTCGGCACGCGCACGTGCGCGCACAGCGCTTCGCCGTCGAAGGCCTGCAGCGCCTTGGCCTGCGCGTGCATGAACGCGCGCGACTCGGGGCTCGGCTTCGTGCTGCGCACGATGTCGTCGACGACGCCTGGCCGCTGGCGCAGGAAGGTCTCGCCGAACAGGAACGGCGCCGTCAGCTCGCCGAGCCAGCGGCCGTCGATCTCGGTGCACAGCAGCTCGAAGAAGCGGTAGACGCGCACGCCGCGCGGCGACTGCAGCGCCGAGCTGCACAGCATCACCAGCTTCTGGCAGTGCGGCGACCCTTCGGCGGCGGCGGTCAGCGCGACCTTGCCGCCGAGCGAGGTGCCGACCAGCGCGACCGGCCCGGGCAGCGTCGCGGCGACGGCGAGCACGTCGCGCGCGGCGGCGACGAAGTCGAACGTGCCGTCGGGCAGCGGCGCCGACGGCGGCAGGCCGACCGGATCGACCGCGGCGCAGCTGAAGCCCGCACGAGCGAAGCGGCGCGGCAGCGTGCCGAACAGCCGCGCGCCGGAGCCGAGCCCGGGCACCAGCACGATGCCGGGACCGTCGCCTTCGCGGGTGAAGTGGATCGTGCGGCCAGCGCGGTCGACGGTCGGCATGGCGGAGGATCCTAGGAGCGTGCGCCACCGCGGGCCACGCCGCGACGCCGCGCGTCGTCGCTGCCGTGAGCTGGCCGCAGCTCCGCGGCGAAGCCCTCGATCCGCCTGCGGTCGTCGGCTTCGCGCTGGTCCCGCGCGCGTGCCGTGCGGCAGGGTCCTCGGGACGGACGCGACGCGCTGCTTTGCGTTCGCCGGCGCCTCAGTCCGTGCGCAGCGCGTAGCGGCGCTCGACGACCGGCAGCAGCGTCAGCACCACGTCGGCGACCTTCTGCAGGCTCTTCGGCGACATGTTCTCGAGCGTGTCGGTCGGCTTGTGCCAGTGCGGGTTGCCGTTGAGGTCGATCAGGTCGAGTGCGGGGATGCCGACGTCGAGGAACGGCTTGTGGTCGTCGGCCGCCGCTTCGGCGCGTTCGCAGAACGCCCCCTGGTGCCCGGTGGCGACCGCTGCCGACCACATCAGCTGGCGCAGCTCGCGCGTCGAGTACAGCTCGTCCTGGATGTGCAGGTCCGTGCGCCCGACCATGTCGAGCAGCAGCACGGCGGTGATGCGCGGCTCCTGGCCGAGCAGCAGCGCGTCGCGGTGCCTCTGCACGTAGCGCTTGCTGCCGAACAGCGCGCGGGCGGCGTCGTTCCACGCCCAGTCGAGGCTCTCCTCGCCGTCGAAGAACACCAGTTCGATCGTCGCCTCGCGCGGCGTCGCCATCAGCACGGGCGCGAGCGCCAGCAGCAGCGCCACGCCCGACGCGCCGTCGTTGGCGCCGACGAAGTGGAAGTTGTGCTCGGGGTCGGTGTGGCCCTGCATGCACTTGGTGTCGTGATGGCAGGCGAGCACGATGCGATCCGGCCGCTTGCCCGGGATCGTCGCCGACAGGTTGGTGAACGTGATGCGTTCCTTGCGGTCGGTCCAGGTGTCGCGGCGCACCGTCAGGCCGAGGCCCTTCAGCGTCGTCTCGACGTGGTCGAGCTGCTTGCTCCAGCCCGGCGTGCCGGGGTGGCGCTGGCCGAAGCCGACCAGCGTGCGCGCGTGGGCGAAGGCCTGCTCGCCGAGCTCGGCGGGGGCGCGCACGACGTCGAGCGGCTCGATCGCGCGCTTGTCGATCTCCTGGCCCTGGCGCACGCGGAAGCCGTCGCCACCGACCGCGCCGCCGGGCGGCTGCGTGACCAGCGCGGCGCCGAGGCAGGCGGCGAGCGCGCCGAGCGCGACGGACAGCACGGCGCCGGAGCGGGCCATGGCGATCCTGCTCACTTGCGGCCCAGGACGAAGGCTTCGAGCTCGGGCAGCGCCTGCATCACCAGGTTGCCGGTGAACGCCAGCGCGTCGTCGTCGACGGCGCCGAGGTCGTCGTCGGCGGTGTGCCACCATTGCTCGAAGCGCGGGTCCTTCTGCTCGCTGGGCACGCGGCGCGCGAAGTCGATCAGCAGCACGCTCGGCACGCCGTAGTTCTTGAACACCTCGTGGTCGTCCTTGGTGCCCCAGTTGAGGTTGCGGCTGCGGTAGGCCTGGATGTCGGCGGGGGACGGGAACTCGTACAGCCGCTTCTCCTCGCCCATGGCCTTGGCCGCGCCGCCGAACAGGTCGAGCAGCTTGGTGTCGGAGTTGCCGTCGCGGTCGATCTTGAAGCCCTTGCTGCCGACGAGGTCGATCAGCACGAAGGCCTTGAGGCGCGGCAGGATCTTCTCCTTGCTGAGCATGGCGCAGAACGCCTTGCTGCCGAGCAGCGCGCGCTCGTCGTTCCAGGTCCAGTCGATCGACTCCTCGGCGTCGATCCAATACAGCCAGACGTTGCACTTGGGCTTCGGCGTGCGCGCCTTCAGCGTGCGCGCCAGCTCGATCAACACCGCCGGGCCGCCGCCGCCGTCGATGGCGCCGACGAACGGGAAGTTGCACTTCGCGTCGGCGTGGCCGTCGGCGAGCTTGGTGTCGTAGTGGGCGGCGATCATCAGGATCGGGCCGTTCTGCGGGTCGTCGCCGTCGATCTGCGCGTACAGGTTGCGGATCGTCTTCTTCTCCTTCTCCTGCACGACCTCGTGGCGCTGCATCGTCACGCCGAGCTTCTGCAGCTCGCCGCCGATGTAGTCGGCGGTCTTGGCGAGCGCGTCGCTGCCGAACGGCCGCGGACCGAAGCCGACCATCGCCTGCACGTGCGCGTAGGCCTTGCCGCCGTCGACCGGGCCGCTGCTGCCGCCGCAGGCGGCGAGCGCCAGCAATGGCGCGAGGAACAGGGTGCGCGAGGAGCGGAACGAACGGGCGGGGTCGGCCATGCCGGCAGGCTAGCAGGCCGGCGCGGTGGCCAGAAGGCTCGCGCGCGCAGCCTGCGTCACGGCAGGCCACGCCGCCCGGCACGCGTCGTCGCGTCCGGGAGCTCGCCGCCGAGCTTCCGCGAAGCCGACGATTCGCCTGCGGTCAAAGGCTGCGCCCCGAGCGCGAATCCACGCGCCGGATCGGCGCGCGTCCCGTGACGCAGACGCCTAGCGCCGGCCGTGCGGTGGCGGCACGAGGATCGGCACGGACTCCCGTTCGAGGGTCAGGTCCACCGGCGCTGCGCCGCCGAGGTCGCCGTCGAGCTGGTAGGGCGCGTCGCCCTCGACGCGCAGCGCGGTGGTGGTCCGCACCTGCAGCGCGCCGCCGCCGCGCAGCGTGCGGGTGACGCCGCGCAGGCCGAGCCACAGCCATGCCAGCCGGCTGCGCTGGCGGAACGCCAGCACGTGCAGCATGCCGCTGTCGGGCGAGACCTCCGGCGGCAGCTTGAGCACGCCGCCGTAGTCGCGCACGCGCGTCACCAGCACCGAGCTCAGGCCGGCGAGCGTCTCGCCGTCGGCGAGCGTCGCGCGCAGCGTGAACTGCGGCCAGCGCCACAGCGTGTGCAGGATCGGGTCGGCCCACTTGCGCTTGCCGAGCGTGCCGTTGCGGACCTCGCTCAGTCGCCGCACGACCGCGCCGTCGACGCCGACGCCGCAGAACAGCAGGAAGCGGCGATCGGCGGCGCGGCCGACGGCGAGCGGGCGGGTGTGGCCGGCGGCGAGCGCGTCGGCGGCGCGGTCGACGCGGGACGGCAGGCCGAGCTCGCAGGCGAGCACGTTGGCGGTGCCGAGCGGGAAGAAGCCGAGCGGCCGCCGCAGGTCGGGCATGCCGTTGAGCACTTCGTTGACGGTGCCGTCGCCGCCGAGCGCGACGATCCCGTCCCACGGCTCGCTGCCGGCCGCGCGCGCGCGCGCCTCGGCGTCGCCGCGGGCGCTGGTGAACCAGCACTCGGCGCGCACGCCGCGCGCGGCCAGCGCGGCGGCGAGTTCCGGTCCGCGCACGCGACCCTTGCCGCCGCCGGCGATCGGGTTGCACACGAGCAGCAGGCGCTTCTGCACGGCGGGGCTTTCGTTCACGGGCTCGTTGCGCAACCATACCGGTGGCATGCCCGCGTTGCGCATCCTCGTCACTGGCGCGTCCGGCTTCCTCGGCGGCTACGTGCAGTCCGCCGTGCGCGCGGCCGGGCACGAGTTGCTCACGGCGTCGCGTCGCGTCGGCGACGCGGCCGTCGACCTGACCGCGCCCGGGATCGCTGCGGCGTTGGCGCACGGCCTGCGCCCCGACGTCGTGCTGCACCTCGCGGCGCTGTCGCGGCTCGACGAGTGCGAACGCGACACCGCCCGCGCGCGCGCCGTCAACGCCGCCGCCGTCGAGGCGCTGGCCGAGCGCTTCGGCGCGCGGTTGCTCGCCGTCTCGACCGACCTCGTGTTCGACGGCCGGCACGCGCCATACGCCGCGAACGACCCGGTCGCGCCGCTGTCGATCTACGGCCTCAGCAAGGCCGAGGGTGAAGAACTCGCCCGTGCGCACGGCGCGCGCGTGGTCCGCTTGCCGTTGCTGTTCGGCGGCGATGCGCAAGGTCGCGGCGCGTCGGCGTCGCTGCGGGCGACGCTGCAGCAGGGCCGGATCGCGTCGCTGGTCCCCACCGAGTACCGCACGCCGCTGCACGCTTCCGACGCGGCCGCGGCGCTGGTCGAACTGGTCGTCGATCCCGCCGGCCCGGGCTTGCTGCACGTCGCCGGTCCGGAGCGCGTATCGCGCTGGGAGTTCGGCCGGCGCCTCGCGGCGCGTCATGGCCTGCGCCTTCACCTGCTGCAGCCGGTCGAATGCCTCGACCCGCTGCGGCCGCGCGACGTGTCGCTGCGCAGCGACGTGCTGGTCGCGCGGTCCCTCGACGCGATGCTCGCTGACGCCTGAACGGCGGCGGCGAGCCGCCAGCTCAGTTGCCGCGGCGGCCGCGGCGGCCGGCACCCTGACCGCGCGAGGCGCGTTCGTACTCGGGCAGCTCGAACGACTCCGCCGGCAGCGCCTGGAGCGCCGCCTCCAGCTGGCGCAGCAGCGCCTCGTCCTTCGCGTCGAGCGCCCGGCCCTTGAGCATCTCGGCGGTCTGCATCGTGGTGATGCCGAGGCCGTCGACGGCAGCGGCGGCCGCCGGGTTGGCGGCGAAGCTGCGCTGCAGCGCCGCGAAGCAGCCGCCGAGGTCGCCGCGCTGCAGCAGCAGGCGCGCGATGCCGCCGTGCGCGACGGCGACGAAGTGGCTGGCGTCGTCGGCGGTGCGTTCGCGGTAGGCCGCGAAGCGCTGCAGTGCGCGCTCGTAGCACGCCATCGCCGCGTCGGCCGACGACTTCTGCCGGTGCGCCTCGGCCGCGACCAGCGACGCGTAGCCGGCGAACCACGTCTCGGTCGGCGCAGCGTCGGCGACCGCGCACCGCTCGGCGTACTTCGCCTCGAGCGCGTCGGGGCCGCCGCGCAGCAGCCGGCCGCGCAGCCGTTCGTGCAGCAGCGCCGACGCCGGGAAGCGCTGCAGGCCGCGCGCCAGCACGCCGTCGGTGTCGGGCGCGCCGAAGAACATCAGGAAGTCGAAGTGGTGGGCGACCTGCGCGTCGGTGCCGAGCGGGTGCTTGGCCAGCAGCGAGTACGCGGTGTGGATGTCGTTCATCCACGCCGGCTCCCAGTCGCGCTTGCCGCGCACGGCCGCGACGATGGCTTCCTGGCGCGCCTCGGCGAACAGCGCCAGCAGCTCCATCGCCACGCGGCCCGGCGCGTCCGGCGGCAACTGCGGGGCGGCGGCGATCGCCAGCTCGTACGCCTTGGCGTCGTCGTTCCGCTGGCGCGCGAGCAGCGCGCGCAATGCCGCCGGCCGCCAGCCCTGCGCGCCGAGCTTCTGCGCAGCGTCGAGGTTGCGGGCGCAGTCGTCGAGCGCCAGTTGGCGCTGGCTCTGGGCGAGGCGCTCGCCGCCGCGCGCGGTCGAAGCCGTGGTCTCGTAGGCGAGCAGCAGGCTCGACTCGGCGACGTCGAGGCGGGCGTCGGCGGATTCGGGCTTGGCCGCGAGCGCGGCGTCGCGCGCGGCA
>JBEITC010000303.1:0-5054 GCA_040375075.1 Planctomycetota bacterium
CCGGCGGTCGCGGCGCCCGCCGGTTTCGGCGAGCGCCTGGACCATGGCCGACCGCTCGGCCCACGCCGCGACCCTCGCTGCCGGCGTCAGCGCGCGCCAGACGGCGAACTGCCGGTCTTCGGCGACAGGAGTCGCGTCGAGACACGGTCGGGCGATCGCTCCCCGACGCGCGCCGACCAACCCCATGCCACCGGCGAAATCCCGCGCCGTCCCGCGGGTTGCGTCCGGGCGCGCGCTCGCAGCGAACGCCCGTCGCCGGGCCGCGCGCAACGCCGGCCAAAATGCACGGTCGCCCGCCGTGCCACCGTCGCTAGACTCTTCGCCCCTCAAACTCCCGCACGACCCGGGCCGACGCCCGGCACGCTGACCATGGACATCGTCGTCTGCATCAAGCGAGTTCCGGCCACGGACACGGCGATCAAGATCGCCGCCGATGGCAAGTCGATCGAGACCGCCGGCGTCAACTTCGAGTTGAACGCGTACGACGAGTTCGCCCTGGAGCAGGCGCTGCGCATCAAGGAGCAGCTGAACGCCGGCTCGGTGACGGTGGTGACGGTCGGCCCGAAGGACTGCAAGAAGCAGCTCGACGACGCGCTCGCCCGCGGCGCCGACAAGGCCGTGCTGCTGAGCACGACGGACTGGATGTACGACGGCATGCAGGTCGCCAGCGCGCTCGCCGCGTGGATCAAGACCGTGCCGTGCCACCTCGTGCTGTGCGGCCGCCAGGCCGTCGACGCGGACAACAACCAGCTGCCGGCCAACCTCGCCGGGCGCCTGGGCTTCGCCTGCGTCACCGAGGTGAGCAAGCTGACGCTCGCCGACGGCGCGTTCACCGCCGAGCGCGACATCGAAGGCGCGCGCGAGGTCGTCGCGTGCAAGACGCCCGCGGTGATCAGCTGCCAGAAGGGCCTCAACGAGCCGCGCTACGCCAACCTCAAGGGCATCATGGCGGCGAAGAAGAAGCCGTTCGTCGAGCAGCCAGCGCAGCTCGGCGCGCGCGGCATGGAGATCCTCGCGCTGACGCTGCCGGCCGCCCGCGCCGCCGGCAAGATCGTCGGCAACGGCGCCGATGCGGTGCCAGCGCTGATCGCCGCCCTGCGCGAGGCCAAGGCCCTCTGACCCGGAGAGACCAGGAGCACACCCATGAGCAACATCCTCGTGATCGCTGAGGTCCGCGGCGGCGTCGCCAAGCGCCCGTCGCTCGAGACCGTCACCGCCGCCCTGCAGCTCGCCGCAGGGACCGGCGGCAAGGTCGTCGTCGTCGCCTGCGGCAGCGGGCTGGACGCCGCCTGCGCCGAGCTGAGCAAGACCGGCGCGCACAAGGTCGTCGCCGTCGACGGCCCGGCGTTCGCCAACTACTCCGGCGACGGCTACGCCAAGGCCGTCGTCGAACAATTCGCCGCCAGCGGCGCGATCGCCGTGCTGATGGCGCACACCGCGATGGGCAAGGACCTGCTGCCGCGCGTCGCAGCACTGCTCGATGCGGCGGTGATCACCGACGCGGTCGGCGTGGCCTTCGAGGGCGGCGCGTTCACGGCCAAGAAGCCGGTGTTCGCCGGCAAGGCGACGATGACCGCGCGCGCGTCCAAGACGCCGTTCTGCGCGTCGGTCCGCCCCGGCGCCTACGCGCCCGCGTGCAGCCCGAGCGACGCCGAGGTCAGCAAGGCCGCGACGCCGGCCGGCGACCTGCTCGCCGTGGTGAAGGAGATCGTCGCGTCGGCCGGCGGCAAGGTGCCGCTGCAGGAGGCGAAGGTGATCGTCGCCGGCGGCCGCGGCCTCAAGGAGCCGCAGCACTTCAAGCTGATCGAGGACCTCGCCGCCGCCTTCGGCCCCGGCGTCGCCGCGGTCGGCGCGTCGCGCGCCGTCGTCGACGCGGGCTGGCGCCCGCACGGCGAGCAGGTCGGCCAGACCGGCAAGGTCGTGAGCCCGCCGCTCTACATCGCCGTCGGCATCAGCGGCGCGATCCAGCACCTCGCCGGCATGCGCACCGCGCGCACGATCGTGGCGATCAACAAGGACGCCGACGCCCCGATCTTCAAGGTCGCGGACTTCGGCATCGTCGGCGACGCCTTCGAGGTGATGCCGGCGCTCACGGCCGCGATCGCGGACGTGATGAAGGGCAAGTGACCCGCACGCACAGGCAGACCGCATGACCCTCAAGGCTGGCATCGTCGGGCTGCCCAACGTCGGCAAGTCCACGCTCTTCAACGCCGTCACCCGCACCCGCAAGGCGCAGGCGGCGAACTATCCCTTCTGCACGATCGACCCCAACGTCGGCGTCGTGACGGTCCCGGACGAGCGCCTGCAGGTCCTGCAGAAGATCGCCAAGACCAACGTCGTGATCCCGGCGGCGATCGAGTTCGTCGACATCGCCGGCCTGGTCAAGGGCGCTTCGTCGGGCGAGGGCCTCGGCAACAAGTTCCTCAGCCACATCCGCGAGGTGAACGCGATCGTCCAGGTCGTGCGCTGCTTCGAGGACGTCGACATCCACCACGTCTCGGGCACGGTCGACCCGGTGCGCGACATCGAGATCATCACGACCGAGCTGGTGCTCGCCGACCTGGAGGCCGTCGAGAAGCGCATCGACCGCCAGGGCAAGCAGGCCAAGCGCGGCGACAAGGAAGCGATCGCCGAGATGCCGGTGCTGCAGAAGATCCTGCCGGTGCTGAACGCCAGCAAGCCGGCGCTGCTCGTCGAGCTCAACGACGAGGAGAAGGCGATCGCGAAGAACTTCCAGCTGCTGACCGACAAGCCGACGATCTTCGCCTGCAACGTGAAGGACGATCAGCTCGCGACGGCGGACCAGAACCCGTACGTGCAGAAGGTGCGCGAGTACGCCAAGAGCCACCTCGCCTGCGAGGCGATCGTGATCTCGGCGCAGATCGAGAGCGACCTCGTCGACCTCGAGCCCGACGACGCCAAGGCCTTCCTCGCCGACCTCGGCGTCAAGGAGTCCGGCGTCGGCGCGCTGATCCGCGCGACGTACCACCTGCTCGGCCTGCGCACGTACTTCACGGCCGGCGAGAAGGAGGTCCGCGCGTGGACGATCCGCGCCGGCGACACCGCGCCGAAGGCAGCAGGCGTGATCCACACCGACTTCGAGCGCGGCTTCATCAAGGCCGAGACGGTCGCCTACAAGGACCTCGTCGCCTGCGGCAGCGTCGCGGCGGCGCGCGAGAAGGGCCTCTACCGGATCGAAGGCAAGGAGTCCGTCGTCGCGGACGGCGACGTGCTGCTGTTCAAGTTCAACGTCTGAGCGGCCGCGACGGAATCGCGAGACGGGCGCGCGGATCGGCCACGGTGGCCGCTGGCGCGGCCGTGCTTCGCCCAGGGCGCCGGTTGCCTCGCGGACTCCGGGCGGCGTGGGGCCGCGCGCTCGCGCGGCTCTCGCTCGTCGGACGAGGACGCTAGGATGCCGGCGATGGCCGGGTACCAACCGCAGTCCGACGACGCGCATCCGGATGCCGACCGGGCCACGTTCGATCGTCTGCGCGCCATGACGCCCGAGGAGCGGATGCGCGCGGCCGCCGAACTCACGGCGTCGGCCATCGCTTTGTCGATCGCCGGCTTGCGCCTGCGACACCCGACGGCGAGCGAGGACGAACTGCGACTGCGCGCCGCCGTGCAGCGCTACGGCCGCGCATGGCTCGTGCGCTTCCTCGGCGAGGACGCGCTGCGGGACATCGCATGACGGGGCTCGCGCCGCTCGCGGTCGCCACCGAGCTGGCGGCGACGTTCGAGCGTCACGGCGTCCGCTACGTGCTCGGCGGCTCGATGGCCAGCGCGGTGTTCGGCGAGCCACGATCCACGCTCGACACGACTTCGCCGCCGACCTGGCGCTGCCGACGGCCGAGGGCTGGCTGGCCGATGTCGCCCACGCATTCGTCGTGGACATGGAGTGGGCTCGCGCGGAGATCGACGCCCGCGGCGCCTTCCAGATGCTGCACCGGCGCGAGATCGTGCGCGTCGACGTCTTCGTGCCGCCGTGGACGGGCGTGCATGAATGGAAGTGGCGGACGAGGCGCCGTGTCCGGCCGTTGGCGGCGGCGCCCGAGATCGACGTGACCGCGCCTGCGGGAATCGTTGTCCAGAAGCTGCTCTGGTACCGCGCCGGCGGCGAGCAGTCGCAACGCCAATGGCGCGACGTGCTCGGCGTGCTCAAGACCCAGCGCGGCGAGTTCGACGAAGACGAGCTGCTGCAATGGGCAGAGGCCGTCGGGGTCGGCGACCTGCTGCGTCGGGCCAGATCGGCCACTGCGGTCGACGGACCGCGGCCCGCCTGAGCACGCGGCCTGCCCGCCCTACTTGCCCTGCAGCTTCTCGATCAGGGCGACGACTTCCTCGGGGTCGGGCCAGCCGCCGCCGAGCGCCTTCTTCAGCATGCTGCCGCCGCGGCTGGCGACCAGCTTGTCGTCGGCGTAGACGTCGAACTGGCCGATGTTGCCGCGCTCGCGCGCGACCTTGACGCCCAGGGAGTCCTCGATGTGCGCGGCGAGACCCGCCGCGCGCGGCCCGTAGCCTCAAGAATGGCAGTGCTTGATCGTGATCTTCATGGCGCCGTGTATCGGCCTTCGGCGGCGATCGCGCAAGCGGCGCGTCGACGGGCCCGGATCGTGCGTGCGATCAGCGCGATGCCGCCGGCGAATCCGACGAAGTAGCTGACGGCGTGGCCGACGGCGGCGACGGCGAGCCGGCCGTGGCGTTCGCGCGGCACGCGCTCGAACAGCGGGTCGGACAGGAAGAACGTCTCGCCCGTCGCCAACGCTGCGAGCAGCATCGCGGCCGCGGCGGCGATCCCCATCACGACGAGCAGTCGCACCACCGCCGGCCGCAGGTCGTCCACCGCGACGCGCGGCGCGCGGCCGAGCCGCGCCGCCGCCGCGAGCGGCACGCCGAGCAGGACGCCGACCCACCACGTCGCGATGACCCCCCAGACGAGCGCGAGCAGGATCGGATCGTCGGTGCCGATCGGCGGATGCGCGACGGTGAAGTACTCGACGCTGAGGTGCGCGGTGACGAGATCGTGCGCAACGCCGTAGAGCACGGCCGCGCCG
>JBEITC010000467.1:0-3217 GCA_040375075.1 Planctomycetota bacterium
CGGCCGCCGCGCGCGGGCGCGACGGCGTGCTTGCGGCGCGCCGCGCTCAGGCGGCGGCGCCGGTGGCGATCACTTCGCCGTCTCTTGCGCCTTGAACTCGTCGGGCTTGCCGATCGGGTTCTTGCCCGACCAGAACTCGATCGAGTTGAACACGATGCGGTCGCCGAACATCGCGATCGGGTAGACCGGGACGAGGTGCAGGCCGAGGAAGATGACCTCGTTGAGGTACTTGCTCTCGGTGACCTTCGAGTTCCACGTGTTGACGCCGCGGTACAGGTTGTCCGGGCCGATGCACGACGGGGCGAGGAGGCAGGCGGAGAGCGCCGCGACGGCGGCGAACTTGCGGGTCGGGTTGTTCATGGTGGTTGTTGCCCGTGGGGGCGCATGGAACACTCTCGCGGTGGCTTTGGCCGCGCAAGCATGCAAACCCGCCAACGCGCAAATCGCCGACCGATGGCGGTCGGGTTCGTCGTCCTGATCGCGGCCTGCGCGGCGTCGCCGCGCGGTCCCTACGAGCCCGTGCCGCTGCGCGGCGACGCGCGCCAGCGGATGCTCGACGTGCTGGCGGCCGGGCAGATGCCGGCGCGGCCCGACACGGTCACCGTCAGCGACGGCACGCGCGTGCCCTACGACCGGCACTGCGTCGTCGGCAGCGAGTTCGCCGGCGACCGCGCGCGCAGCTTCTTCACGTTCGTCGACGAGTTGCGGCGCTGCGGCGGCGACTTCGCGGCGCTCGAGCACGACCGCGACGGCAGGGTCACCAAGATCCTCGTCGACGTCGACGGCCAGCGCGTCGTCGTCACCTACCTGCGTTGGTGACCGGCGACGCGCCGCGGGCGCGCTGGCGCGCCGGGCGGGGACAGGGTCTCATCGCCGCCGGCCACTTGCGCCGCTCCCGATGCATCGACTCCCGTCCGCCGTCGTGGCGAGCTTCGCGCTCGTCGTCTCCGTCGCGATGACCCAGGCCCAGGACGCCCCCAAGCCTCCGGTCGCCAAGCGCGTGCCGCACGTGCAGGAATGGCACGGCGCGAAGTTCGAGGACCCGTGGTTCTGGCTGCGCGACAAGCAGAGCCCGGACGTGCGCGCGTACCTCGAGGCCGAGAACGCCTACACCAAGACGATGACGGCGGCGCAGAAGCCGTTCGAGGAGACGCTGTACCAGGAGTTCGTCGGCCGCGTGCAGCAGACCGACCTGAGCGTGCCGACGCGCGTGCGCGGCTACTGCTACTACAACCGCACCGTCGAGGGGCTGCAGTACCCGATCGCGTGCCGCAAGGCGGCGAAGGCCGACGGCACGATGGACGACGCCGCGGCCGAGCAGGCGCTGCTCGACGCCAACGAGCTCGGCAAGGGCCTCGCGTACTTCGGCATCGGCGGCGCCGACGTCAGCGACGACGACCAGCAGCTGGCGTACTCGACGGACACGACGGGCTTCCGCCAGTACACGCTGCACGTGAAGGACCTGCGCACCGGCGCCGTGCAGAAGGACCTCGCCGAGCGCGTGACGTCGTTCGAGTGGGCGGCCGACGGCAAGACGATCTTCTACGTCACCGAGGACGCGGTGACGAAGCGCAGCGACACGCTGTGGCGGCTGGAGCTCGGCAAGGCGCCGGAGCAGGTGTGGCAGGAGAAGGACGAGGTGTTCGCCATCGGCGTGTCGCGGACCCGCGACCGCAAGTGGCTGCTGCTGTCCGCCGGCAGCACCGACACGTCGGACTGCCGCGCGCTGGCGGCCGACGCGCCGCGTGGCGCGTGGCAGCCGGTGATCGCTCGGCAGAAGGGCCACCGCTACAGCGTCGACCACCGCGAGGGCTCGTGGTACGTGACCAGCGACCTCGGCGCGGTGAACTTCCGCGTCGTGCAGATCCCCGTCGGCGCGAGCGACCTCGCCGCCGGCAAGGAGCTCGTCGCGCACCGCGCCGACGTCCAGGTCGAGGGCTTCGACGCCTTCGCCACGCACGCCGTCGTCACCGAGAAGGCCGAGGCGCTGACGCGCTTCCGCGTGCTCGACTTCGCCACCGGCGCGTGGCGCGAGCTGACGTTCCCCGAGCCGGTCTACGCGGCCTTCCCCGGCGGCACGCCGGAGTTCACGTCGAAGACGTTCCGCATCGGCTACCAGTCGATGGTCACGCCGTCGTGCGTGTACGACGTCGCGCTCGCGACCGGCGAGCGGATGCTGCGCAAGCAGACGGTCGTGAAGGGCTACGACGCCGGCAAGTACCGCAGCGAGCGGCTGTGGGCCAAGGCGCGCGACGGCGTCATGGTGCCGATCTCGCTCGTCGCCAAGGACGGCCATCCGCGCGACGGCAGCCGGCCGCTGTGGCTCTACGCGTACGGCAGCTACGGCAACGGCACGCCGGCGACGTTCGACGCCAACCGCATCAGCCTGCTCGACCGCGGCGTCGCCTTCGCCATCGCGCACATCCGCGGCGGCGACGACATGGGCCAGCAGTGGCACAAGGACGGCATGCTGATGAAGAAGAAGAACACGTTCTTCGACTTCATCGACTGCGCCGAGCACCTGATCGCGACCAAGTGGACGGCCGCGAACAAGCTGGCGATCGAGGGCGGCAGCGCCGGCGGCCTGCTGATGGGCGCGGTCACCAACCTGCGGCCCGACCTGTTCGCCGCCGTGCACAGCGCGGTGCCGTTCGTCGACGTGATGAACACGATGATGGACGCGAGCCTGCCGCTGACCGTCGGCGAGTACCTGGAGTGGGGCGACCCCAACGACAAGGCCGCGTTCGACTACATGCTGTCGTACAGCCCGTACGACAACCTCGTGGCGCGCAAGTACCCGGCGATCCTGGTGACGACGAGCTTCAACGATTCGCAGGTCATGTACTGGGAGCCGGCGAAGTACGTCGCCAGGCTGCGCACGGTGCAGGAAGGCGAGAAGGAGCTGCTGTTCCGCTGCAAGCTCGAGGCCGCCGGCCACGGCGGCGCGTCGGGCCGCTACGACCGCTGGCGCGACACCGCGTTCGAGATGGCGTGGATGCTGCGGCAGGTCGGCGTGACGCAGTGACGCGTGCGCCAGCGCCGCCGGCGCGCGGTCACGCGGCCGGCTGGGCGGGTTCGAACAGCGCGAACGTCGCGCCGGTCGGATCGAGGCACAGCACGAAGCGGCCGACGCCGGGGATCGGCGTCGCGTCCATCAGGATCGTCGCACCGAGCTGCCGCGCCTTCGCCGTCGAGCCGGCGAGATCGAGCGTCAGGA
>JBEITC010000614.1:0-1916 GCA_040375075.1 Planctomycetota bacterium
CGGAGCGCGGCCCGGAGCCGCCGCAGCGGGCTGGCTGGTCCGATTCGCCCTACGTCGCCCTCCGCGTTGCGGCGGCGACCCAGCCAACACGCGCGCCGCGCGGAGCGCGACCCGGAGCCGCCGCAGCGGGCTGGTTGCTCCGATTCGCCCTACATCGCCCCCCGCGTTGCGGCGGCGACCCAGCCAACACGCGCGTCGCGCGCAGCGCGACCCGAAGCCGCCGCAGCGGGCTGGCTGCTCCGATTCGCCCTACATCGCACCCCGCGTTGCGGCGGCGACCCAGCCAACACGCGCGCCGCGCGGAGCGCGGCCCGGAGCCGTCGCAGCGGGCTGGCTGCTCCGATTCGCCCTACATCGCCCCCCGCGTTGCGGCGGCGACCCAGCGGCACGTGAGTCGCGCGGAGCGCGACTCAGAACCACTCGGGCACGAGTTCGGGGTCGAGCCCCATCGCCTGCATGATCAGCGTCTGCACGTACGCCGGATCGATCGCGAACTCCTTCAGCGTCTCGTAGCAGCTACCGGCCTTGACCGACAGCAGCGCGAGCGCGAGGTGCTCTGGCTCGACCTTGTTGTTGCCGAGCTGCTGGGCCGCGTCCTTGGCGCGCTCGAAGGCGGTGCGAACGTGGCGGTTGAACGGACCGTTCATCACACCCGCCTCGCGCGGCAGCGACTGCACGTAGCCCGAGAACATCTCAGGGTCGACGTTCAGGTCCTGGAAGATGTGGTGCAGGCAGACGCTGCGGTCCGCGGTCAGGCCATAGATGATGTGGCCCGTCGCGACCGACTCGTCTTGGAGCTGCTGCGCCAGCTCTTCGGCCTTCTTGACGGCCAGGACGGTCTTCTCGGCGAAGTCCTCGAACATAAGGGGCGAAGACTCTAGCGAGGCCGCCCTCCGCCCGCCACCCGGGGCCAAGGCGTCGTGGCCAGGACGGCTCACTTGCGCGCCTGCAGCCGGTGGGCCCGGCGCATCTGGGCCGCCTCGTAGCGGCGCTTCTCGTCGACCGTCTCGGGCTGCACCGGCGGCACCGGCCGCGGCGCGCGCGATTCCGGGTCGAGCGAGACGAACGTCAAGTACGCCGACGCCACGTGCTTGCGCTCGCCCGTCGACCGCTGCTCCTGCCAGACCTTGACCCCGATCTCCATCGACGTGCGGCCGGCGAAGTTGACCGACGCCAGCAGCACCACCACGGCCCCCACCGGCACCGGGTTGACGAAGTTGATGTTGTCGACGTTGGCGGTCACGACCGGGGTGCGGGCGTGGCGGCCGGCGCAGACCGCGGCGGCGATGTCGATCCAGTGCATGACGCGGCCACCCATGCAGTTGCCGAGCGGGTTGGCGTCGTTGGGGAAGACGATCTCGGTCATCTCGACCTTGCTCGCGGCCACGGGGCGCGGCGGCGGCGTCTCGGCAGGTGCGGTCATGCGGCGGCGACTGTAGAACGCGATCGCGCGCGAAAAAGGGCGCGCACCCGCTTCCGCCATGAACGCACCCCGCTTCGCCGCCTTCCTGCTGCTGCCGCTCGCCGGCTGCGCTGCCAACTACGACTTCGCCCAGGCCCGCCTGCCCGGCGGCGGCTACGACGTGAACAAGCTGATCGTCGACCTGAAGGCGTCGGGCGAGCGCCGGCTGCAGGACGGCTCGTGGTTCCCGCTGATCCACCTCGAGCGCGTCGAGTTCAAGCCGGCGAGCGCGTCGTATCCCGAGGGCTACATCCTGACGACCACCAGCGCCTCGGGGCCGCTGTTCTTCACCGCGCAGAACGACGACCGCATCGTCGACGGCGCCGGCGCGCTGGTCGAGTCGATCACCGCGAGCTGGTTCGGCTGGGGCCTGCTGCACCATTCTCGCGAGCACGACATCGCCACGACGCACGGCCTGCGCAAGCACACGCACTGGCGGGCTCTGCTGCTGTTC
>JBEITC010000250.1:0-5933 GCA_040375075.1 Planctomycetota bacterium
CGCCGGCGTCGCGCTGCCGCTGTGCAAGGCCGAGGGCGCCATGCTCGCGATGATCCTCGTGGCCGTCGCGAGCCTCGCCGGTCGCCGCCGCGCCGCGCTCGGCCTCGCGACCGGCGCCGCGATCGCGCTGGCGCTGTGGACGCCCGTGCAGCAGCAACTGCTCGCGCCCGGCGGCGCCTTGACGACGGCGCACGCCTTGCGACCGCTGGCGCCGTTGGCGATCGCCGGCGTCGGCGTGGCGCTGCGGCGCGTGCCGCTCTGGATCGGCCTCGTCGTCGTCGCGGCGGTGGCTGCAGGGCTCGCGGCGAGCGGCGCCTTCGGCAACTCGTCGATCGGCCGCACGGCGCAACGGCTCGCGTCGCTCGACCTCGACTGGTCGGCGATGCCGCGCATCCTCGGCCGCCTCGCCATCGAGCTGCTGTCGCCGCGCGAGGTCGGCTTCACGTTCGTCGTGCTCGCGGTGACCGGCTGCTTGGCCGCGCGCCGGCGTCGGCTCGGCGACGCCGCGCCGCTGCTCGCCGCGATCGCGCTCGGCCTCGTCGCCATCGTCGCGTTCGTGGCCAGCAAGCCCGGCGACCAGCTCGACGGCTTCTTGCGCCACGGCGTCGGCCGCTACCTGTCGCAGTGGCTCGGCGTGGCGTGGCTGGCGTGCGGGCTGATGTGGGCGAAGATGGCGACGGCGACGCCGCCCCGTGCCATCGCGCCGCATGACGGCGGTCGCTGACGTCTCGCGACGCGTCAGCCAGCGACCGACCGGGCGAGCACGGCGATGGCGGCGCGGAAGGCGCCCGGCACGGCCAACATCGCGGCAGCGGCGAGCCAGCGCCGACGGAAGTCGCCGGACATCCTGGCCACCGCGCCGGCGTCCCGCCCCTCCTGCAAGAACGCGCGGAGCGACCGTCGGATCGCGTCGAGCCCTGCGATCGGCCCTCGCCGCCGCTCGTCGCACACCCGCTTGAGCAAGCCCAGCAGCAGGTACGCGCGCGCGTCGGCGGCGAACTGCGCGTGGCCCCGCGCCTCGAGGTCGACGAGACACTGGCGCGCGCTCGCGAGCCGGCGCTCGACCGCGCGTGGATCGAACTGCTGCGTCAGCGACGGGTTCGCCGCGTCGCCGCGGATCCGCAGGTCGTAGACGCTCGCCGCGATGCCGCGAACGGACCGCGCGCAGGCGAAGACGCCGAGCGCGAACGCCGTGTCCTGACCGGGATGCCCCTCCGTGAAGCGGACGTCGTTGCCGACGACGAGCGCGCGCCGGAAGGCCTTGCCATGCGCGTTCAGGTACAGGGCCCGATGGCGCAACTGCAAGCGGCCCGTGAGCGCGATGTCGCCGAGGAGCCCTGGCGGCAGCGCGCGCCGGCCGACGATCGCCGACCGCTCGTCGATCACGTCGCGGGCGCCGGCGATCACGCAGGGATCGCCGCTCGCGGCCTCGCGAAGGCGCGCGAGCGCGTCCGCGGGCAAGCGGTCGTCGGCGTCGAGGAACACGAGGTACTCGCCTGACGCCTCGGCGATGCCGCGGTTGCGCGCCTTGCCGGGCGCCCCGTCGTTCGCCTGGAACCACACCCGCACGTTCGGCAACTCGGCCGCGAGGCGACGGAGGATCGCCGGCGTGGCGTCCGTGGAGCCGTCGTCGACGACGAGGACTTCGTGGTCGCCCGCATGCTGCTGTCGCGCCGCCGAGCGCACGCATTCGTCGATGTATCGCTCGACGTTGAACGACGGGACGATGACGCTGAAGTGCATGCTGGCAGGCGCGCGGCGAGGACGGAGCAGCAGCGCGACGTCCGGCGCGCAGCGCGCGATGGATGCTAGGCAGCGCCAGAGGGACCCGCAATCGACGGGGCGTCCGCCGGATCAGCGCGCCGACGCGATGGCCGCGAGCCGCGCCGCGAACGCGCGCATGACCCGGCGCGAGCCGGCCTTCGACAGATGGCTGTAGTCGGAGAAGTCGGAGTAGACGAGGCGGCCATCGCCGTCGATGGCGAGGCAGGCGCCGTCTTCCGACAAGGCCTCGACCGGATCCAGGAACTCGTACGCGCCGGTGCGCTCGGCCCCGGCGCGCAACGCCGCGTTCCAGGCAACGACCTCTGCGCTGCACGGAAAGGTGCGCACCGAGGCGGCCTCGATGCGGCGGGACCACTCCGGCCGCGTCAGCTCTTCGTAAAGGTCGGCGTGCGGCGGCCGGGGCGCCTGGCCGACGACGACGAGTCGATGGATGCCGCACGAAGCGCGCAAGCGCACGAGACCGGCCACGACGTCGTCCGGCGTGATCGCCCGCTCGACGAGCCGCCCCTGCTCGTCGACGAGCGCGGACCGGTCCGCTTGCGTGATCCACGCCTGGCCGAGCACGACCACCGGCTGGGGCGCCGCCGACGCGAGCCGGTCGCGGATCACGCCGAGCTGACGTTCGCGCAACGCGGCCCAGTCCTGGCCGGCGGTGCGCCGGACGAACCCGGGCAGATGCAGACAGCTGGTGCCGGCCTCGAGGCCGACGCGCAGGCCGCGCGCGGCGGCCACTTCGCGCACGAGCCCCTCCGCGTACTGCTTGCCATGGCTGTCGCCGACCAGCAGGAAGTCGGCCGGACCTGCGCCGTCCGCCGGGCCATTGCGGTAGCCGGCTCCGCCGTACTCGCGGCGGTGATGGGCCGCGGGATCGCCTGCGACCGACTCGGCGATGGCCGGCGTCACGCGCCACGACCAACCGTCGCGCGCTGCGTGAAGGCCGAGCGCGATGGCGGCGACGGCGGCGATCGCAACGGGCCACAACGGCAGTCGCCGTTCGCGGAACGGCGACTCGACGAAGCGCCAACTGAGATGACCGAGCAGCAACGACGCCGCCGCCGCAGCCGCGACGCCGAACGGCCCCGACGGCCCCGTCAGGTACTGCGCCACGACGATCACCGGCCAGTGCCAGAGGTAGACCGAGTAGCTGATGCGGCCGAGATGCACCATCGGCGCACTCGCGAGCCAACCACCGAGCCGCGCGACCGCGCCGTGGCGGATGACCAGCACCGCGCCGGCGCAGGGCAGCAAGCCGGCGAACGACGGGAACAGCATGCCGTCGTCGAAGACGGCGACCGCGGCGCCGATCGCGACGACGCCGAGGCCGCACGCCGCCTCGGCGCGCCAACCGGACGCCGCCGGCGCCGGCAGGGCGAGCGCCAGCCAGCCACCGACGGTGAACTCGAAGACGCGGAACGGCAGCAGGTAGAAGACCGTCGACTTGCCGTCGCCGGCCGCCTCGGGCAGCCAGCGCGCCATCCAGCCGGGCGCGCCGTCGGCGAACGCGGGATTGAGGGCGAGGCTCGCGACGCCGATCGCGAGCAGCGCCCACGGCAGGCGGCCGACGCCGGACTGGCGACCGAGCGCCAGCAAGAGGGCCGGCCAGACGAGGTAGAACTGCTCCTCGACGCTGAGGCTCCACGTGTGCAGCAACGGGCGGGTCGCGGCGCTGACGTCGAAGTAGTCGGCGGCGAGCCAGAAGTGCACGTTGGAAACGCTGGCGACGGCGGCGACGAGTTCCGCCGCGGTCCGCGCCAGCATGCCGGGCGAGAACGCCGTCGCGCAGGCAGCGAACGTCGCGAGGCTCGCGACCAGCAGCGCGGGCGCCAGGCGGCGGACGCGGCGCAGGTAGAACGCGCCGAAGCGGAAGGAGCCCGTCGCCGCGATCTCGTCGCGGATCAGCCGCGTGATCAGGAACCCGCTGATGACGAGGAACACGTCGACGCCGACGAAGCCGCCGC
The DNA here is from genome assembly GCA_040375075.1 of Planctomycetota bacterium. Taxonomy (GTDB): domain Bacteria; phylum Planctomycetota; class UBA1135; order UBA1135; family UBA2386; genus UBA2386. The sequence continues at coordinate 3,744 of JBEITC010000250.1, forward strand.
GGAATCCTCCGACGCCGAGGTGGAAGAGCAGCACGACTGCGACGGCGACGGCGCGCAGGCCGTCGACGTGCGGCAGGTAGTTCGCGTTGCGGGAAGTCATGTCGCGGCGTCGCGCGCTCGGCGCAGCCCGGGGATGCTAGCCGCGGCGCGGGCCGACAACGACGATGACGACGCGCGGTTGACCGGGCCGAGCCGCCTCGCCAGGATGTTCGTCCGGGATGGCGACGCCGATGGCGCGACGAACCCGCGGCCTCGCGATGACCATCGACCCGTTCCCCGACGACGCGCGCCCGACCATCGTGCACGTGCGGACGCACGTGCTGAGCGATCGCAAGGCGCCGTTCCTCCGCCAGACGATCCTCGGGCTGCGCCCATGGTTCCGGAACGTCGTGGTGACGCCGGACGTCGACTGCATCAACCCGAGCGACGTTCACGTCGAGAAGGCCTCGCTCGCCACGCTGCGGGACCCCGCCGCCTGCTTCGCGTTCGCCTCGCACCTGCGCGACGCCTATCCGTCGATCGCGTTGGTCGTCGGCCACATGGGCAACGGCTGCCGCACCGGCGCGCCGCTCGCCGACGCCCTGGACGTGCCCCTGCTCGGCATCTTCGGCGGCTCCGACGTCAACGTCGAGTTCCCGAGCCCCACGTACCGCGCGGCCTACGAGGACCTGCTGCGGCTGCCGTCCGCCCGCTTCCTGACGGTCGCGAGCTACCTGCGCGACAAGCTGATCGCGCACGGCGCTCCGACCGACCGGATCGCGGCGTGGCATCGCGGCGTCGACTTCACCAAGGTCCGGCGCGCGACGCACGCCGACCGCGCCGACGGCCGCCTGCGCGTCGTCGTGGTCGCCCGGCTGCTCGAGGTGAAGGGGCACGAACACCTCGTCCGCGCCCTGCCGCTGCTCCGCCAGCGCGGCGTCCGCGTCGCGCTCCTGCTGCTCGGCGACGGCCCCCTGCAAGCGGAGCTCGAACGTCTCGCCCGCGACCTGGGCGTCGCCGAGGACGTGACGTTCGGCGGCCACGTCGATCACGCCGAGGTGCTGCGCCGGCTCGCCGACGCCGACGTGTGCGCGCATCCGAGCGTGACGTGCGCGGAAGGGCGCACCGAAGGCGTGCCGAACGCGATCATGGAAGCGCACGCGGCCGGCCTGCCGGTCGTCGCGACCGACAGCGGTGGCATCGGCGAAGCCGTGCTCGACGGTCGGACGGGCTTCCTGGTGCCGGAGCGCGATCCGCAAGCGCTCGCCGACGCGCTCGCGCGGCTCGCCGTCGACCGGGGGCTCCGCATCCGCATGGGCGAAGCGGGCCGCGCGCACGTCGAAGCCGAGTTCGCGCTGACGCGACAGTCCCGCCGCCTCGCCGCGCATGCGATGCACTCGATCCGCGCCGGCGCGCTGTTCACGGCCCGCGGTTGGCGCAAGCACGTCGCCACGCCCGGCGCCGTCGCGTCGCAGCGGGAGATGGACGCCAACAAGCTGCTCCGCGACATCGGCAGGGCGCGCTTCGAGTCGCGGATCCCGATCGTCGGCGCGGTGGTCGGCCTCGCCCGGCGCGTGATGTGGAAGCTCGCGCTGCGGCCGTACCTGCGCGTCTTCGTCGGCCAGCTCGACCGGTTCGGGTTCGCGGCGACGCCGCTCCAGGTCGCAAACCGGCGCGCCGGCGCCGGCGCCGGCGGCGGCGGCAACGTGGACCATGGCGCCGCCCGCGCCGGCCACGCGCCGACGATGCGCGAGGTCGCCTGCGGCGACTGCCCGCACTGCCCGATCGGCGCACCGTGGCCGGACGCGCCGTGCCCGATGGACGCGGCATGCCTCGCGACGCTCGAGGCGGAGCACGCGGGATCGCCGGCGGCGGCGCCGCAAGCGCACCCGCAAGGGGCGCTGGCGCTCGACGACGCCACCATCCCGGCGGACGGCAGCCTGCCCCACGGCGATGCTTCGCACGCGAAGGTGTCGCTGCGCGGCAGCCTCCAGCACGTCACCGACCTGCCGCGGCTGATGCGCGAGATCGCGCGCGTCCTGCGGCCGGATGGCGCGCTCGACGCCGACGTCGGGCCGCTGTCCGACGGCGCCGCCGGCGCCCGCCTGCACGGCGATCTCCGCACGCCGTTCGCGCACCGCCTGTTCGGCCCGGAGTTGCTGGCAGCGCGACTCGGCGCGCAGCTGCGGCAGATCCGGCGCATCACGGCCG
>JBEITC010000324.1:0-4785 GCA_040375075.1 Planctomycetota bacterium
CCATCGTCCAGGACGCGATCGCCGCCGGCTGCCGCCACCTGTGGTTCCAGCCGGGCGCCGAGGAGCCGGGCGCCATCGCCGCCGCGCGCGCGGCCGGCCTGTCGGTGATCGCGGACGGCCCCTGCGTGCTGGTGGCGCTCGGATTCCGCGACGTCTGAGCGGCCGCCGCGGCGTTGAGTCGCGTTGGCGTGCCGGCTACCACTCGCGCATGAGCCTTGTGCGCGTCACCCAGGCCGCGGTCGCCGAACTCGACCGCTTGCGCTTCTCGCCGCCGGTCGCGTGCGTCTACGACCCGCTCGACTACGCGTGGCCGCTGCACGAGCAGTGGCTCGCCCGCTTCGGCAAGGGCCGCAAGGAAGTGCTGCTGCTCGGCATGAACCCCGGACCGTTCGGCATGGTGCAGACCGGCGTGCCGTTCGGCGAGATCGCGGCGGTGCGCGACGTCCTCGGCCTGCGCGGCGACGTCCGCCAGCCGGCGGTGGCGCATCCCAAGCGCCCGATCGAGGGCCTCGCCTGCAAGCGCGCCGAGGTCAGCGGCCGCCGTCTGTGGGGCTGGGTGCGCGATCGCTTCGGCGCGCCGGAGGCGTTCGCCAAGCGCTTCTTCGTCGCCAACTACTGCCCGCTCGCCTTCCTCGGCGCGAGCGGCGCCAACCTGACGCCGGACAAGCTGCCGAAGGCCGAGACGGCGCCGCTGTTCGCCATCTGCGACCGCCTGCTGCGCGCGGTCGTCGACGAGATCCGACCGCAGTGGGTGGTCGGCGTCGGCGCGTTCGCCGAGGCCCGCGCGCGCGCCGTGCTCGGCGAAGGCGTGCGCATCGGCCGCATTCCGCACCCGAGTCCGGCGAGCCCGGCGGCGAATCGCGGCTGGGAGAAGCTCGCCGACGAAGCCTTCGCCGGTCTCGGCATCGCCGTGCCCTGACGCGTCAGCGGCGACGGCTGGATCCCGCCGGGCAACCGCTCAGGCCTGGAAGCAGGCGGGCGGCCGGCGCAGGCGGCCGAGGTGCTGCTGCAGCGCGCCGAACAGCCGCTTGCGCGCGCGCATGATGCGGATGGCGACGGTGCCGGTCGGCAGCCCGAGTTGCTCGCCGGCTTCCTGGTAGGGCTTGCCCTGGCGGATGCAGAGCTCGAACACCGAGCGATAGTGCTCCGGCAGGCCATCGAGCGCCTGCTGGAAGGCGGCCATGAACTCCGCCTCCTCGAGCTCCTGCGCCTGCTCGCGCGCCGGCAGATCGGCGAACGGATCGGCGTCGTCGGCGAGTGCCAGGCTGCTGACCGGGCGCGGCAACCGCTGGCGCGAGCGGATCGCGGTCAGCGCCTGGTTGCGCGCGACCTCGAACAGCCACGCGCGGAAGTTCGTGCCGAGCCGGTAGAGCTCGTTCTTCAGCAGCACCTTCTCGAAGACGTCCTGGGTGACGTCCTGGGCCAAGTGGCTGTCGCGCACCATGCCGAGCACGAGGTGGTAGATGCGCTTGCCGTAGCGGCGTTCCAGCTCGGTCAACGGCGCGTCGGTCTCGCCGGCCTGCATCCGGGCCACGAGGTCTTCGTCGGACAGCACGTCGAGCGGCATGGGGGCGCCAGCGTCCATGACCGGTCAAGGCAAGGACCGTGCCATGCCTCGCTGGCATGGTGGGGCTGGATCAAGGCCATGGAATCAAAGGGCTTACGACCGAACCCCGCCCGTTTCGGTCCGTCGCTGCCGCATCCTTGCGGCACCTGCTGCCGCGCCCAAGCGGCGGCGAGCTGCGCGGCCGGGCGCTGCCGCCGCACTGCCCGCTTCCGTTCAGGCCGGGAAGAAGCTGGCGCCGCCGTCGAGCGCTGCGTCGAGCAGCGCGAGGTTGGCGCTCTGCCGCGGGTCCTCGTCGCCGTGCGCGACGTAGCCCCAGCGCAGCCGGCGCAGGGCCATGTGCACGATGGCGCTGCGGATGCCCCATTCCGTGCGGATGCGGTCGCCGCCGTAGGCGCCGCCGATCCAGCGGGCGAGCAGTTGCCGCTTCCACTCCGGATGCCGCTGGCTGCGGATCCAGAAGGTGGCGAAGTCGTGGTCGCGGTTGCCGATGCCGACGCACTCGAAGTCGACGAGGTGCGGCAGTCCGTCCTCGGTGACGACGATGTTGTTCTCGCTGAAGTCGCCGTGGACCAGCACGTGCTTGCGGCCGTCGGTCCAGCGCACGGCTTCGCCGAAGAAGCGCTGCACGGCGCGCCAGCGCGCCTCGCCGACGACGCACAGCAAGGCGTCGTACATGTGGCGGATCTGGTCGAGGTAGGCGATCGGGTCCCAGTGCTCGAGCGGGAAGCTGCGCCGGCCGATCAGCCGGTCGGTCGGCATGTCGGCGAGCTTGTGCAGCAACTCGAGGACGTGGTCCTGGCCGATGACCTCCACGGCGGGGCCGGCCGCGAAGGGCAGCCACTCGAACAGGATCCACCGCGGCGGATCGCCGGGGCCGAACGCGATCGTTCGCGGCGCCGGGAACTCGCGGCGATCCACGTCGACGCTGTCGAGGAACCGGTAGAACCCCGACTCGCGGCGGCCGTAGTCCTCGGCGTGCGCGCCGGCCGGCAGGATCGTCGTGTCCGGCAGGGGCAGGTAGTACTTCAGCAGGAAGCGCCGGCCGCCGGTGCCCTCGGCCAGGATCGGCAGCGAGGTGCGTTGGCCGGACATCAGGCCGCGCGGTTGCTCGACCTCGCGCAGGCCGAGGTCGGCCAGCACGGCGCGCGCGTCCTGCCAGTGGGTTTCGGTCGAGATGGTGCTCACGGGACCAGCAAAGCGGTCATCGGCGTTCCAGCCCGCGGCGGAACAGGGCCGAAGGGCGGTCGCCGCCTGCGATCCGCGGGGAGGTTGTAGGACACGCGCCCCGGGGGCTGCCAGCCCGCGATGCGCGGGAATCGACCGGCGGCGCAGGAAGCGTCAAGAACGGACCCCGGACCGGACGAAACCCAGGTGTCGATGTCCCAAGAAGCGACGCCAGCCGGGCTTGCCCCGCCGACCGCCGACGCCGCCGAACTCAAGGTTCGCGTCGGCGCCTTCGTGGACGCGCTCGTGCACGAGGACGACGCCGCGTACGAGGAGCACTTCGTGCACCTGCTGACGCGCACGCGCGAGCTCGTCGACCGCAAGCTGCGCATGGAAGGCAGCAAGTCCGACACGCGCGACGTCTTGGGCGAACTGATGTTCACGGGCTTGCGCCAGGCGATGCTGCAGTTCGTCGGCACGGACGAGGCGCGCGAGGCGACGAAGGCGGCCGAATGGGTGATGGGGGCGATTTGCGCCGTCCGCACGTTGCAGGAGTTCGCCAAGGCCTTCGACGAGTCGCTGCTGCGGGCGAGCGCCGACGCGCGCGACTTCAACTTCGCCGGTCGCACCGACTTCATCAGCGTCGAAGAGGTGCTGCAGATGCTCTCGGCAGGCAAGCACCTCGGCTGCCTGAGTCTCGAGAAGGCCGACAACCGCCTCGACATCCATCTCAAGGACGGTCGCATCGTGCTGCTCGACCCGCACCGGCTCGTGCGCCGCGTGCTGCCGGGCGACAGCATGCGCCATCGCGAGCTGTCCGAGGCGATGGTGCACGAGGCCGAGGCCCGCCGCGCCAGCGACGGCGTGCCGGCGCTGATCGCGCTCGTCGAACAGGGCGCCTTCAAGCCCGAGGAGTCGCGCGAACTGCTGCGCGCCTTCGGCAAGGAGGTGCTGTTCGAGTTCATGCGCGAAGAGCAGCCGTTCCTGTTCTCGTACCGCCGGTTCGACGCGCTGCCCGCCAACGTCGAGGCGCACGACGTCCGCATCGGCGTGACCTCGGCGTTGCTCGAGGGCAGCAAGCTCAACGACGACTGGAAGCGCCTGCAGCAGGCATTCCCCGATCTCGACGCGCCGATCGAGCCGTGCGCCGACATGTTCGCGCGCATGGCCAACACGCCGCTCTCCGTGCTGGAGATCAAGCTGATGAGCCTCGTGCAGGGCGACACGTCGCCGCGCGCGATGGTGAGCCTGCTCGGCCTGCCGATCTTCGAAGTCTGCCAGGCGCTCGCGCGGTTGGCCCAGCTCGGCATCCTCGCTGTGGCCGGCGGCCCGCGCACGCTGCTCGGCCTCGGCGCCGAGCCGGCGCCGGCCGGCGTCAAGGAATCGGTGCGCGCCGCCATGCAGGCGCTCGACGCCAACGACGACAAGGCGCAGCGGCGCAGCGCCATCGACCGCGTGTTCGGCGACACGCCGGCCAAGTCGGCGCTCAGCGCGCTCGACAAGGTGCTCGGCGGCTTCGACGGCAAGGACGGCGAAGGCGCCCTCGACCAGGAACTGCTCGGGCTGCTGAAGCGGTCGGGCGGCTAGCCGGCGGTCGGCGGGGTCCGTTCGTAGGCCGCGACCCACAGGTCGCGCGCGAACGGCATGTCGGCGGCGGCGGACACGCGGCGGAAGCCATGCCGCGCGAACGCGCGATCGATCGCGCCGAGCGTGCGCGCGTAGCGCGGGCTCGGTCGACCGAGCCACCCGGCGACGAGCCGGCGCAGGCCGTGCGCGCTGCACGGGTGGAAGAAGCTGGCGACGACGAAGCGGCGCGCGATCGCGCAGGCGCCGGCGATGGCCCGGTCCGCGGCCTCGGCCGGCAGGTGATGGAGGAAGCGGAAGCAGACGACGCCGTCGACGCTGCGGTCGGCGAACGGCAGCGCCAGCGCGTCGGCCTGCGCCCGCAGCGCCGCGCCGCGGGCGGCGGCTTCGCGCAGCATCGCCAGCGAACCGTCGGCCTGCAGCACGCGCGCGCCGAAGCGCTCGCGCAGGACCGGCAGCAGGCGACCGGC
>JBEITC010000048.1:0-14349 GCA_040375075.1 Planctomycetota bacterium
CAGGGCCAACAGGGCCAACAGGGCCAACAAGGCCAGCAGGGTCAACAGGGCCAGCAGGGTCAACAGGGCCAGCAGGGTCAACAGGGCCAGCAGGGTCAACAGGGTCAACAGGGCCAACAGGGCCAGCAGGGTCAACAGGGCCAACAGGGTCAACAGGGCCAGCAGGGTCAACAGGGCCAGCAGGGTCAACAGGGCCAGCAGGGTCAACAGGGCCAGCAGGGCACTCCCCAACAACGCCAACAGGCAGCGGAACAATCGCGCCAAGCCCTCGAGCAGGCGCAGCGCACGCTCGAGCAAGCGTTGCAGCAGGCGAATGGCAGTTCGCAACCCGACATGCAGCAGGCGGCCGCGCGTCAGCAGGCCTTGCAGCAGCAGGCTGAGCAAGCGCGCCAGCAGTTGCAGCAGGCCGCCGAGCAGGGCGCGATCACGCCGGCCCAGCGCGACAAGGCCGCCGAGCAGGTGCAGCAGGCGCAGCAGCGCATGCAGCAAGCGCAACAACGGCTGCAGGCTGGCGAGCAGGCCAGCGCCGCGGTCGAGCAGCAGGCGGCTGCCGAAGAGATGCAGCAGGCGATGGACGCGCTCGACAAGAACCGGCCGGCGGCGCCCGAGCAGCGCGACCGCATGCAGGAACAGGCGCGCCGCCAGCAGGAACTGCAGGAGGACATCGTTCGCCTCGCCGAGGAGCTGAAGAAGCGCCAGGCGCAGGCCGCCGAGCGCAAGGCGCAAGCCGCCGCCGACGCCGCCGAGAAGGCGCGTCGCGCGATGGAGCAGGGCGAGACCGAGGAAGCGCTCGAGCGCCAGGAGGAGGCGCGCCAGAAGCTCGACGAGGCCGCCAAGGAGCTAGAGGAGGAAGAGGACCGCTACCAGGACCTCCGCCAGGAAGAGCTGCTGTTCCGCATGCGCGACGAGCTGACGGCGTTCCTCGACCGCCAGCGCCCGATCACCAAGCAGACCGAGGAGGCCGCGAAGTCGGCGACCGCCGAAGGTCTGTCCCGCGCGATGCGCACCAAGGCCAACCAGCTCGGCGAGGAGGAGCAGGAGCTCGCCGGCAAGCTCGAAGCCGTCGTGCAGGCGCTGACCGAGGAAGGCAACCTCGTCTACCAGGCCGTGCTCAAGGCCAACGTCGACGACCTGCGCGAGGTCGCGCGGCGCCTGTCCGGCCGGCGGCCGGACGTCGGCACGTTCACCACCCTGCTGCAACAGGACGTCGAGCGGCGCACCGCCGACCTGCTCGAGGCCCTCGAGCGCGAACGCCAGCGCCGCCAGCAGGAGCGCGGTCGCAACCGCTTCAACCAGCAACGCAAGAAGCTGGTCTCGCTGATCGCCGAGCTCGAGATGCTCAAGAAGCTCGGCGGCGACACGCGCGCCCAGACCGACAACCTCAAGACGCTCGTCGAGGCCCGCGGCGACGAGACGATCAGCGAGCCGGAGACGGCGCTGATCGAGCGGCTCGCCCACCGGCACGCCGAGATCACCCGCCTGTTCCAGCAGATCAAGGCGGGCGTCGAAGAGACGATGCAGCAGATGCAGCAGCAGGAAGGCGAGACCCAGGAGGGCGGCCGCGGCCGCTGAACGCCATGAACCCCAACCGATTCGTCCCGATCCTGCTCGCCGTCCTGGCTCCGTTCGCGTCCGCACGCGCGCAAGACCCCGAGGCGATGCGCGAGATCCAGGAGATCGCGCGCCGCGTCGACGAGCAGTTGCAGGAGATCGACCGCCTGCTGCTCGAGTCCGGCAAGAAGGGCCAGGCGCGCAGCAAGCCGAAGGACCTGCTGCAGCAGGCGAAGCAGCGCAGCGAGTCGGTCGACGGCGGCATCGACGAGCTGATCGACAAGCTCAACCAGATGAAGAACCAGAGCGGCGGCGGCAGCGGCCAGCCGGACGAGGACCAGCAATCGCAGGGGCAACAGGGCCAGCAGCAGCAACAGCAGAAGCAACAGCAAGGCCAGCAGTCGCAAGGCCAGCAGGGCCAGCAGAACCGCCGCGAGAACCAGACGCCGGACCTCGTCGATCGCCGCAACCGCCAAGGCGAGCAACAGGGCCAGCAGCAAGGCCAACAGCAACAAGGCCAACAGCAGCAGGGCGAACAACCGGGCCAGCAGCAGCAAGGCCAGCAGGGCCAACAAGGCCAGCAGCCCGGCGAGCAACCGCAAGGCCAGCCGCAGGATGGCAAACCGCAGGGCGGCCAGGAGAGCAAGGACGGCGGCCAGAACCGGCCGGGCAACGCCCCCGACGACGGCGGTGTCGGCCCCGCCAACGCGGCGACCGGCGACGGCACCTGGGGCGAGCTGCAGCCCTACATGAACTTCATGAAGAACCGCGGCAGCCGGCCGCCGCAGGTGCCGGAGAAGTTCCGCAAGTACTGGGAGGCCTACCTCAAGCAGAAGCAGGCCGGCGGCGCGGGCGGCAAGTAGCCGCTACGTGAAGCCGTCGCCGGCGAGGATCGGCTCGCGGCGCGCGCCGATGTTGACGCACAGGGCGACGCCGAGCAGCGCGCTGAGCGCCGAACTGCCGCCGTAGCTGAGGAACGGCATCGGCAGGCCGGTCGCCGGCACCAGCCAGCCGCAGACGGCGACGTGGATCAGCGTCTGGGTGCCGATCCAGGCGGCGACGCCGACGCACACGAGGCGACCGAAGCGCTCGCGGGTGCGCATGGCGGTCGCCAGCAGCAACCAGACCAGCACGCCGAGCAGCGCCAGCACCACCATCGCGCCGGCCCACCCCACCTCCTCGCCGACGACCGCGAAGACGTAGTCCTCGCTGCGGTACGGCAGGAAGTCGTGGCGGTTCTGCGGCCCCTGGCCGACGCCGGCGCCGAGCATTCCGCCGCCGCCGAGCGCGATCAACGCCTGCCACGGCTGGAAGCCGTCGCCGCGCAGCTTCTCCTTCACCTCGAAGGTCTGCAGGTCCGCTTCCGCCCAGCGCCAGTGATCCAACCAGACCTCGATGCGATCGCGCTGGTAGGGCTGCAGCAGTTCGCCGTACGCGAGCGCGAACACGCCGACGGCGATGGCCAGCAGCAGCAGGATCGCACGGCCCGAAGCGCCCGCGGCGTAGCACATCGCCAGCAGCACCGGGCCGAACACCAGCGAGCTGCCGAGGTCCGGCTGGCGCAGCACCATCAGCGCTGGCGCGGCGGCGACCAGCATCGGCACGACCAGCCCGTCGAACGTCCGCGCGCGCGCCTTGAAGCGCAGCAGCGCCGCCAGCGCCAGCACGACGGCGAGCTTGGCGAACTCGCTCGGCTGCACCGAGAAGCCCGGCAGCGCGTACCAGCGACGCGCGCCGTTGATCTCGGGCGCGAAGAACGGCAGCCCGAGCAGAGCCAGCAAGACGATGCCGAAGAACAGCCACGCCCCCCGCAGCACGTGCACGTAGTGCGGCAGCACGACGAACACGCCGATGCCGAAGCCGCAGGCGACGAACAGCGCCTGTCGCGCCTGCTGCGCATGGAACAGCGGGTCGTCGTGCGTCGCCGAGCCGATGAACACGAGCCCGCAAAGGCACAGCGCGGCGGTGACCAGCACGAGCCAGCCGTCGACCTCGCGCAGCACGTCGAGCCGGCTGCGCGCGAACTGCAGCGCCCGCCCGCTCATCGGCCGCCCTCCTGCAGGTAGCGGCGCTGCAGGACGTCGTCGCGCTGGATGCCTTCGAGGAAGTCGACCACCAGTTCGCCGGCGGCCTCGCTGCCGTGGACCTCGTCCTGCACCCAGTAGACCACCGCGCAGAAGCACAGCTGCACGCCGTCCGCGCCCAGCGGCGGCAGGTAGCCGGCGAACCACGCGTTGTTCTCGCCGCGCTTGCCGACCTCGGCGGTGCCGGTCTTGCCGCACGCGCCGAGCTCGTTCATCAGCCGCAGCTTGCGGGCGGTGCCGTTCTGCACGCAGGCGCGCAGGCCGCGCTCGGTCAGAGCGATCGCGCCGACGACGTCGTCGAGCGGCACGCGGGGGCGGGCGCCGGGCACGAGGCCGACGGTCGGCAACCAGCCGGTGGCGAGGCCGGCGTAGGCGCGCGCGACGTGCAGCGGCGACGCCTGCAGGCCGTAGCCGACCGACTGCTGCGGCAGCGCGGTCTGCTCCGTGTCGCGCGCCGGCGCTGGCGCCGGGATGCCGCGGATGCGCGGTTGCCAGCACGCCGCGTACGGATCGTCGGCCGACGCCGGCGACAGGCCGAAGCGCCGCAGCGCGCGGGCGACGCCCTGCTCGCCGAGGCCGAGTCCGGCCTGGTAGTAGAAGGAGTTGCACGACTCGGCGAGGGCTTCGACCGGGTCCTTGCCGCCGTCCCAGTGGGCGTGCCGGCCGCAGTTGCGACCGTTGCACGCTTCGAAGCCGGCCAACGGCCGATGCGGCCACGCCATCTCCTCGGCCTTGAGCTGCTCGACCAGCACGAACGGCTTGGCGACCGATCCGACCGAGCCGTCGTGGATCCACTCGATGCCGGGCAGGTTGCGGGCCGACGGGCTCGACACCGGCGCGCCGGCGTACGCCAGCACGTCGCCCGTGCGCGCGTCGAGCACCGCCAGCGCCGCCTCGGTGCGGATCTGGTCGAGCTCGCCACCGAACAGCTGGGCGCGGCGGGCGCGGTTCGTCGCCGCTTCCGCGACGCGCTGCAGGCCGAGGTCGAGCGTCAGCCGGACGTCGTCGCCGGACTCGACGCGCACGTGGTCGAGCATCTGCTGCTCGCGCCGTCGGCTGTCGTGCTCGGCGAAGCGCAGGCCGAACGACCCCATCAGCGTGCCGTTGAACTCGAACTCGACGCCAGACAGGCCGCGCCGCTCGCGCCGCCGCAGCGCGTCGCGATACCTGCGCTCGGCCGCTTCGACCAACTGCGTGCGGCCGCCGTCGTCGGCCAACTCCTCCGGCAGATCGGCGTCGTCGAGCCAGTCGTCGGGCAGGCGGGCGCGCACGGCGGCATCGAGCCATTCCTCGCCGGGAACCGCGCGATCGATGCGGTCGACGACGCCGAGCAAGGCCCCGAGCGCCGTGCCTTCGGCAGCTTGCTGCCGGCGCGCGAGCATCGGCGCGACGTCGAGACCGGCGAACTCGCGGGCGCTGACGCGCAACTCGGCGGCGACGTCGAAGGGCACGTCGCGCGCGAACACGGCGCGCAGGTCTTCCTTCTTGCTGCCGATGCGCTTGGCCATCACGCGGTCCTCCGCCTTGACGGCGTCGGGGTCGCTGCCGCCGGCGGCCTCGACCGGACGGGTCTCGAGGCCGCCAGCCGCTGCCTCCGCCGCCGAGACGTCGTCCCACCACGTCACGCGCTCGCCGGCGAGGCTCTGCCGGCGCAGCGCCTCGAGCGTCGCCATCAGGCCCGGCGGGTCGTCGGGTCCGAGCGGCCGCCCCAGCCGCTGCTGCTCGAGCGCCTGCAGGCCGCGATCGAGCTCGCGCAGCGCGCCGAGCCGGCGCGCGAACTCGGCGAGCAACTGGTCGCGTGGCACGTCGAGCACATCGCCGACGGCGACCGGTTCGGCGGCGCGCGACGCCGCGCGCAAGGCGCCGAAGACGCGGCTGCGCGTCTGTCCGGAGCAGGTCGCCAGCACCGTGGTCAACACGCCGCGCAGCTCGTTGCCGACGTCCTTCGGCAGCATGCGCGACCGCAGCGCCGCCGCCGGCATGGCGAGCAGCGCGCGCGCAGCGCCCTCGGCCCCCAGCTCGCCGTCGCCGTAGTCGTAGGTCGTGCCGTCGCGTTCGGGCAGGCAGGACGCCCACTTGGTGGCGCCGTGCACGGCGGCGCCGACCGGATGGCGCAGCCGGAAGCGCACGTACAGCACGCTGAGCTCCATCGTCGCCTCGTCGGCGGCGAGCGTGACGCCGTGGCGGTCGAGGATGGCGCCGCGCTTGCCGGGCACCTCGTGGAAGGCCCAGCGGTTCTGCTGGCTGCGGCGCGACCACGTCGCATGGTCGACGACCATGATCGACCACAGGTGCGCCGCGACGACGACGAACACGGCGACGAAGACGACGCCGATCGCGGCGATGCGGGTGCGCGTCGTGGTCGCGGTCACGTCGCGTCCTCGAAGCCGCGGCACGGCGGCAAGCGGCGCAGCAGCGCCAGCAGCGGCGCGGCCAGCGCCGCGGTCCAGAGCACCGTCGCCACGTCGGTCTGCGCGCTCGCCGACGGCTGCGCGAACCACGCGCCGAACCACGCCGACAGACGCGGCAAGGCCACGGCGCAACCGGCGGCCGCCAGGGTCAACCACAACCAACGCTGGCCGAAGAAGAACGTGCGCAGCGGCAGCAGGACGGCGACAGGGATGCCGAGCACGAGCGCCTGCACGGGCAGCGACGACTCGTCGACGAGCGCGCGGCTCAGGGCGGCGCCGAGCAGCAGCCACGGCGTCGCCGTTCGCTGGGCGAAGAACGCCAGGAACAGGCACCAGACGACGCCCATGTCGAAGCCGGGCAGTCCGAGATCGCGCCACAACCCGGCGAGCAGGTGCGCCTGCGGCGCGATCAGGAACCACCAGACCCAGCGGATCACGGCAGCCCCTCCGCCTCGCACCAGTGCACCGCGCACGCGCCAGCAGGAGCTGGCGACTCGACGACGATCTGGTCGAAGTCACCGGGGTCGGCGGCGGCGGCGCCGATCCACAGGCCAGGCGGACACGCCGGACCGTTGCTGCCGGTGAACAACTGCCCCGGACCGATCGTCGCCTGGGTCGTTGCGCGGGCGCGACAACGCACCCACACGCGCTCGCCAGTGCTGTGCACCACGGCGCCATGCAGTTCGACCGGCGCGGCCGCCGGATCGTCGGGCAGCAGGATCAGGTTCCAAGGCTGGCGCGACGCGCCGAAGCCGGTCAGCAAGGCAGCGCCGCCGGCGAGGCCCTTGGCGACGCCGAGCAGGCGGCCGTCCTGCAGCACGGCGGCGCCGTCGGCGAGATTCTCGTCGGCGACCAGCAGGCAGCGACCGTGCGCAGCACCCGGCAACGCATGCGCGATGCCCGGTCGCGTCGTCGGCGCGCGGCGGCGCTCCGGCCCGGACGCTTCGGCGCCCCGCTGGCGCCAGACGACCACGTGGCTGAGCGCCTGCGGCAACGCGTCCGGCGTCACGTAGACGCCGAGCGTCAGCGCTTCGCTGCGCTCCGTGCGCGGGTAGCCCCAGATGCGCGTCGTGCCGACGCGAAAGCCGCCGGGCGCCGCGCTCGCCGAACCCGGCACGTCGCGCGTGCGCACCGGCAGGAACGCGCGGTCGAGGCGCGCGGCCTGGTAGGGATCGTCCCACAGGTCGACGCGCAGCGGCGCTGGATCGGCAGCACTCGCCGGTCCGACGACGACGCGCAACCGGGCAGCGGCGTCGACCTCGACGTCGGCGTGCACCGACCGCGCCAGCGGATGATTGGCGAGCAGCACGCGCGCGAAGTCGCCGAGCGCATCGTCCTGGGCGCCGGGGCCGCCGGGCTGCGGCACGTGGCCGAGGTAGCGATCGCCTTGGGTCACGATCGGCAGGCAGTCGGCGAGTTCGGCGTACGTGCGATCGAGGCGCAGTTCGCACGGCTCGCCACCGCCGCCCCCGCGGCCGCCGACCACGACGACCGTGCACGGCGCCGGGTCGAAGCGCGCAACGAGGCCAGCCGGCGCGCCAGCTGCGCCATGCCGGTCGAGGCGCGCGTGCAACGCCGCGACGCGTTGCGCCGCCGCGGCTGCCGGCGTGGTGTTGGCGGCCACCGGCGTGCCGACGAGACCGGCGACGAAGCGACCAACCAACGCCGCGCCGCCGAGCAGCGCACGTTCGACCGGCGCGAACGGCGCCGGGATGGTCAGCGCGCACAGCGCCAGCAGCAGCGCGCCGTACAGCCCGACGGGAAACGCGGTGGAGTGCTTCGCCATGGCGCGACCTGCGCGCGCGACCGCTTGCGGCGGCCGCGCCGGCGCCGAGCAACGATCAGGCGAGGTCTTCGCCGCCCTCGAGGAACTGCGAGTACAGCTCGAGGTTCTCCAGGAAGATGCCGGTGCCGCGGGCGACGGCCTCGAGCGGACGCTCGGCGACGCGGACGTCGAGGTCCGTCTCGCGCGAGATCAACTCAGGCAGGCCGCGCAGCAGCGAGCCGCCGCCGCAGAGCGTGATGCCCGAGTCGACGAGGTCGGCGGCCAACTCGGGCGGCGTGCGCTCGAGCACCGACTTGATCGCGCCGACGACCTTGCGCACCGGCTCCTGCAAGGCCTCGCGCACGTCGGCCGAGGTGATCACGGCGCGACGCGGCAGGTTGACGAGGCTGTCGCGGCCGCGGACCTCGACCTCGATCTCGTCTTCCATCGGCAGGCAGCTGCCGGCGGCGATCTTGAGGCGCTCGGCCGTGATCTCGCCGATCAGCAGGTTGTACTTCGTGCGGATGTACTGCGTGATCGCGTCGTTGAAGTCGTCGCCGGCGACGCGCAGGCACTCGGCCATGACGACGTTGGCGAGCGAGATGACCGCGACCTCGCTGGTGCCGCCGCCGATGTCGACGATCATCGAGCCACGCGGCTCGTGCACCGGCAGGCCCGCGCCGATCGCAGCCGCCGTCGGCTCGTCGACGAGGAACACGCGGCGCGCGCCGGCGCGCTCGGCGCTGCCGATCACGGCGCGCTTCTCGACCATCGTGATGCCCCACGGCACGGCGATGACGAGGCGCGGCTTGACCATGCGCTTGCCGCCGCACGCCTTCGTCATGAAGTAGCGCAGCATCTTCTCGGTGATCTCGAAGTCGGCGATGACGCCGCTCTTCATCGGCCGGATCGCCTGGATGCCGGGCGGCGTGCGGCCGAGGTACTCGAGCGCCGCGTCGCCGACGGCCATGCCGTCGAGCAGCACTTCACTGGAGCCCTTGCGCACGGCGACGACCGACGGCTCGTCGAGCACGATGCCCTTGTCGCGGACGAAGACCAACGTGTTCGCGGTGCCAAGGTCGATGCCGAGATCGACCGAGAATCCGCGCAACAACCACTCGACGGGTTTCAGCATGGAACGCCCTTAAGCAACCCCGCTTCGATGGCGCGGGGAGACCATGACCAGCAGACACGCGTCGGGGACCAATCCAACGCGTGGGACACGGTAGCGGCGAGCTCTCCGG
Source organism: Planctomycetota bacterium (assembly GCA_040375075.1). Classification (GTDB taxonomy): domain Bacteria; phylum Planctomycetota; class UBA1135; order UBA1135; family UBA2386; genus UBA2386. The sequence continues at coordinate 9,056 of JBEITC010000048.1, forward strand.
TCGCAACGGATTCTTCCGTAGTTCCTCGCGCGCTCGCGAGATCCGCGCGCACGACACCAACGTCGCGCGCCGGAATGCACGCGGCCCGCGTCGACCAAGTCGGTCGGCGCGGGCCGCGGTTTCGATCGTCCAGCGGACCGCGAGGGTCCGCCGGTCGCAAGTCAGGCGTAGGCGTTGTTGGCGATCACCACCAGGGTGATCGCGAGCGCCAGCACGAACGACGTCGTCAGGATGATGCCGTCGTCGATGCCGAGTCCCGGCTTGCCGACCGCCTCGACGCCGATCTCGGCGGCGGGCGCTTGGGCTGCTTTCTTGGCCATGGGGATTGCTCCGAAGGGTTGGGGGTCGCGGTCAGATCAGGGCGTCTTGGTCGCCGCCTTGTCGCCCTCGCGGATCTCGCCGCCCTTGAGCAGCCCGACCTTGCAGAGGACCGCGTTGGCCGAAGCCTCGAAACGCTCCGGGTACGCCTCGCCCTTGTAGCCCGAGGCGTCGTAGATCGCGAAGCCCCACTTGCCGCGCTCGATCTCCGCCTTGATGTCGACGTTGCCCGGGTTGTCCGTGATCTGGATGGTGACCAGGTTGCCCGACGACGTCGTGACCAGGCCCGACAGGTTCGGGGCGGCCATCGAACGCAGGAAGCCGTTGGCCTCGGCGACCTTGACCAGCAGGCCGAGCTGGCTCTTCTCGGTCTCCAGCGTCTTGATCGAGCCGTCGCGCGTCTCGATCGTCGACTTCAGGTTCGCGATCTCGGTCTTGAGGTCGCGGTTCTCGGCCTCGGCCGTGTCCTTGGCGCGGACGGCCTCGTCCTTCGTCTTCTGGTCGGCGACGGCCATCTCGTAGGCGGCCTTCGCCTGGCCGAACGCGGCCTTCATCTCGGTGTTGTTCGACTCGGCGGCCGACACGAGCTTCTTCATGTCGCCCTCCATCGACGAGAGCTGCTGCGCGAAGCGCTTGTTCTCGTCCTCGAGGAGCTTGTTGGCGTTCGTCAGCGCGCCGACCTGCGTCTCGTTCGCAGTCTTGGCGTTCTCGAACGTGTTGCGCTCGGCCGCGAGCTTGTCCTTCTCGGCGGTCAGCTTCGCGATCTCTTCCGCGCTCTTCTTGTTCGCGGCCTCCAACTGCGACTTGTAGTTGTTCTTCGTCTGGAGGTGCGTGCCCGAGACGACAACGAAGCCGCCGGCGAGCAGGAGATTGAGGATGATGAAGACGCGGCCGATGGGACTCATGGTGACCAGTGACTCCTAGCTAGCAACTGCGACGGCGACCGGATTGCGAGCGACGTGCACAGTTCGTTTGCCCCGAGGAGAGGGCGGTTCCAGAGGGGTGGGGACGATCGTTTGCCGGAGCGCGCTGGCAGCCGGGAGACGGCTGCGGCCCGCGCTTCGCCCCACAGCGAGAGGGGCCTTAGGGCGCGGCGAATCCTAGCTTCATGCCATGGACCGTCAAGAACGACTTGTCCGCCCAAGTCAGGCTGCCATCGGCAGGAGCAGCAGGAACCCCCGACCTCAGTCGGCGCCGGAGCGGCGGCGGCGGGCGGCGACCAGCAGCACGAACAAGCCCAACGCCGCAGCCGGGCCCGCGGCGGCGCGCAGGCCGGCGAGCGGCGGAGGCACACCCGCGCCGAGGGGCACGGCGACCCGCAGCGTCCTGGCCGCCGGCTGCGGCGCGGACGCCAGCGGCAGGTCGGCGAGCACCCGGCCGTCGGCCCCCACCACCGCGCTCCAACCATCCTGGGTGCAGCGCACGACCGGGGTCGCGGTCTCCAGCGCCCGCAGCACGGACATCGCCACCAGCTGCGGCAACTCGGCGCCGCCTTCGTACCAGGACTCGTTCGACAGCACGCACAGCAGCCGCGCGCCCTGCGCGACCTGCGCGGCAGCCGGCGCCGGGAACGCGTTGTCGTAGCAGAGCAGCGCGCCGAACGGCACGCCGTCGGCGGTGCGCAGCGGCGGCAGTTCGCGGCCGGGCTCGCACTGCGGCAGCGAGCCGAGCGCGCCGGCGAAGGCGGACAGCAGCCAATCGCTGGCGGCGTCGGGCAGCCAGCGCACGCCCGGCTGGAACTCGCCGCCGGGGACGAGGCAACGCTTCTCCTGGTGGCCGAGCGCGCGCGCGCTCGGCAACTCCAGCAGAACGGCAGCTGGCGTCGGGGCGGCGTCGGGACGTTGGCGGACATTGACGCCGAGCAGCAGGCGCGCCGCCGATGCAGGCAGACGGTCCCGCAGATCGGACAATCGTGCGGTGCTGGCGGCGACGTCTTCGACCGGCAACGTGGCGAACACGCTGCTTTCCGGCCACAGCACCAGCGCCGGTGGCGGCGTCGCCGCCAGCGCCTGCCGCGTCGGCGCGACCAGGCGCTCGGCGAGCAGTTCGTCGAAGCGCGCGCGGCTGCGCGCGACCGGCACGGCGTCGAGTTCGTGCACGAGATGGAAGCCCGGCTCGATCAGGGCGACGTCGATGGTTTCGCCGGCCGCCGCGGGCCGCAGCAACGCGCCCGCGACGGTCAGCGCACCCGCGACGGCGAACGCCGTCCCCGCGCCGCGAACGGCGCCCGCCCACACAGGCGCGCCCGCGCGCCACGACGCGACGAGCGCGGCGAGGCTGGCGCCAAGCCAGCCCAGCAGCGCGTTGGCCAGCGCTTCGCCGCCGACGGTCACGCTGCCGAGCAGCGCCGGCCAGCGCCAAAGCGACTGCGCCGGCTGGCCGTGCGGGTAGCAGATGTCCGGCATGTGCGCGCGCAACCAGCACGCGCCCGCAAGCGCTACGCCGAAGCCGACCGGCGCGAACGCCGCCGGCAGACGGCGCACGGCAGCGTGCACCGCGAGCGTGTACAGACCGCCGAGCAGCACGATCATCGCCCACGCGAAGACGAGCACGTGGTGCACCGACCACGAGAACACCGCCATGTGCGCGCAACCGAGCAGGTAGCCGTGCCACAGCGGTCGGCGAACGTCGCGCACGATCGCGAAGATGGACGCGAGCGCGAGGACGACGAGCGGGCCGCTCGACGGCAGCCACGTCGACGGCGTCGCCACGGCGAGCAGCAGACCGGCCGCGAGCGGTCCGCCGAGCCCCGGACGCGCGGCGTTCACGGCAACCTCGCGCCGCCGCCGCCGCCGACGAAGCGCACCAACGCGCCGGACGCCGGCTGCTGCTGGCCGGCGACCAGCACGTAGCCATCGCCGTCGACGAGACGGAACGGATCGCCGCTCGGCGACGGCGACGACAACGCCGCGATCGCGCGGCCATCGCCGTCGACGCCAAAGCGCGCGGGGATCGCCTGCAAGCGGCTGTTCGGCTGCCACGGCGCGCCGGCAGCCGACGCCATCGCCGTCCAGTCGCCGGGCGCGCGCCCCTGCAGCGCGTGCAGCAGCGGTCGCGCCAGCAGGTCGAACACGGTGAAGCTCGAAGCCGGATTGCCGGGCAGCCCGAACACCCACTTGCGGCTGCCGTCCTCGCCATCGACGACGCCGAAGTACGTCGGCTTGCCGGGCTTGAGGTCGAGGCCGTGGAACTCGGTGCGGACGCCGAGTTCCTGCAGCGTGCCGTGCACGAGGTCGTGCGTGCCCTTGCTGATGCCGCCGATGGTGATCAGCACGTCGCTCGTCGCGAGGCCTCGCTGCAGCAGCGCGCGCAAGGCCGCGACCTCGTCCGGCGCGACGCCAAGGCGCGTCGGCGCGCCGCCGGCTTCCTCGACCTGCGCGGCGAGCGCCCAGCTGTTGCTCTCGCGCACCTGGTGCGGCGCTGGCGACGCGTCGATGGGCACCACCTCGTCCCCGGTGGCGACGATGCCGACGCGCGGCCGCGCGCGCACGGCGACGTCGACGCAACCGAGCACTGCGAGGACGCCGATCTCGGCCGGGCGGATCAGGCTGCCAGCGGCCAGCGCCAAGGCGCCCGCGGCGCATTCGCTGCCCTGCTTGCGCACGTTGGCGCCGGCGCGGACGTCGGCCAGCAAACGGACGGTCGCGCCTTGGAAGCCGCTGGTCTGCTCGACGGGCGCCACGGCGTCGGCGCCGGCAGGCACGACGGCGCCGGTCATGATGCGGATCGCTTCGCCGGCGCGCAGCGCGCGCAGGAACGGCGCACCGGCGAGGCTCTCGCCCACCACCGGCAGTTCGGCGCCTGCGGGCAGGCCGGCAGCGCCGCAGACGAGCGCGAAGCCGTCCATCGCCGACCGGTCGGTCGCTGGCCACGGTCCGTCGGTGCGCAGGTCGGCGGCCAACGCGCGGCCCCGCGCAGCCGCCAGCGGCACGCGCTCGACGCCGGTCAGGACCCGCGCCTGCGCCAGCACGCGCCGGCGCGCCTCGATGAGTTCGATCGCCTTCGCCATCGCGGCGCACGTTGGCGCAAGCGCAGCGTCGACGCAAGCGGCCGTCGCCGCGCTCAGCTCACGAGCACCAGCAACTTGCCGAGGTCGCTGCGCAGGACGACGCAGAAGCCGCTCGTCGACGCAACGGCGAGCTGGCGGGCCGCCTCTTCGGCGCTGGTCGCGTTCGGGATGCCGAGCGACGCCGGCGCGTCGCCCGCGGTGGCGAGCATCACCAGCTCGCCGGCGAGCACGTTGGCGAGCTCGCCGACGGCGGCTTGCGCGTGCTCGGCGACGTCGACCTCGTCGGCGTCGACGCCGAGCATGCCCGACGCGAACTCCCGCACCATTCCGGGCGTCGCGGCGACGGTCAGGACGTGCTGGCCGAGGCCTCGCAGGCCGATCGTCGCCTGCGCGACGCACTCGGCGAGCGCCGTCTCCGGAGCCTCGCCCGAAGGCTCGGCGATGACGAAGGCCATGCGTTCGAGCGCGTGCGACGCGATGCCGGCGAAGCTGTCGATGGCGAATGCGTTCATCGTCTCCTCACGCCTCCTGGAACCACTGCGCGACGAGCGCCCGCAGCTCTTCCGGCGCGAACGGCTTGCGCAGGTAGCCCGTGACGCCGAGCTGCGCCATGCGCTCGAGCCGCTCCTTGTTGCCCTCGGTGGTGACCAGGGCGATCTTCAGGCCGGTCAGCGTCGGGTCCTTGGCCTGCGCCTCGACGAACTCGTAGCCGTCCATGACGGGCATGTTGATGTCGAGCAGGACGATGTCGGCCGGCTCCTTGGCGAGCGCGTCGAGCGCCTCGCGGCCGTTGCCGGCCTCGCGGATGCGGGCGGGGTCGGCGCCCGCCAGGACGACGGCGCGGCGCGCCGTCTTCCGCAGCAGCGGCGAGTCGTCGACGATGAGGATGCGATGGTTCATGGCGTTGCCTTCTTCAGCGTGAGGTCGGAGCCCGGCGCCCACAGGGGCTTGTCGCCGTCCTTCGTGC
>JBEITC010000190.1:0-7142 GCA_040375075.1 Planctomycetota bacterium
CAGCGCGCCGCGGCGACGGCGGGTCACGAACGATGGGCGCGTGCCCTCGACGCGCCGTGGCCCCGGCGCAGCCGCTCGCGCGGCGCGGAGGAGTTCGCGGGCGCAGGCACGAGCCGACCGCGCGCGGAACGGTCGCGGCGCCAGCGCTCAGTCGGTGGCGATGCGCTCCGGCACGCGCCGCTCGAGGAAGGAGCCGACGGCGGCGAGGTCGCGCGCCATCTGCGCGACGAGGTCGTCGAGGCTGACGATGCCGACCAGCGTGCCGTCGCGGCCGACGATCGGCAGCCGGCGCATGCCGCCGCCGCGCATCACGGCCAGCGCTTCCTCGATCGACGCGTCCTCGTTCAGCGTCTCGACGTGGCCGGTCATGACGTCGCGCACCTGCGTCTCGCGCGCGTCCGCGCCCGCGGCGAGGACGCGCAGCGTCAGATCACGATCGGTGACGATGCCGACCGGGCGCTCGCGCCCGTCGACCACGACCAACGAACCGACGCAGCGCGTCGCCATGCGCTGCGCGGCGGTTTGCGCCGACTCGTCGGGACGCGCCGTGTCGATGCGGCGCTGGCAGAGGCTTCCGATGTCCATGGTGGCTGCTCCTCGCTGCGTTGCGCAGCGTGGGGCCGACGATCGTTCGCGCACGCGCTACCGCCCATACGCAGCAGGGCGAAATCCCAGGCGGAGGAACGCCCCGGGCGGACTCCCGCGGCCCCTGCGCGCCGCCGGGATCGGCCCCATGCGTGATGGGCGGCAGCCCTGGCCGACGGATGGCCTGTGGGGGCGACACCTCGCCGCCCCGCCCTTCCCCCAGGCCCGAACGGAGTCCTCCCCCATGGCACCCGCCGCGCTCGCCCTCGCCCCCGTCCCCGCCGCCGCCCAGGCGGCGACCGACTGCATGGACCGCTTCCGCCGCACCGGCGACGGCGCGCTGCTGGCGGCGCTGTACGAGCAGCACCGCGCGGCGCTGCTCGCGCAGATCCGCGGCCTGCTCGCCGGCGCGGGTCGGCGCGTCGAACCGGAGGACGTCCTGCACGACGCGTGGCTCAACATCGCGCAGTACCGCCACAGCTTCTGCGCCGACCGGCCGGAGGCGTTCCGCATCTGGGCGATGCGCATCGTGCGCAACTGCGCGTTCCGCCGGCTGCGCGGCACAGGCGATCGCCGCCTGCTGCTCGTCGACCCCGTCGATTCCCCGGAGCCGGTGGATCCGCGCCCGACGCCGGCGGACCGCGTCGAAGCGCGCGAAGCCGGCGCGCGCGTCGACTTCGCCTTCGTGCTGCTGCTCGCTGCGTGGAACCAGGCATTCGCCACCGCGGCGCCGGCCGACCGCGCGTTGCTGACGGTGGTCGAGATCGACGGCCTGCCCTACCGCGAACTGGCGGCGCGGCTCGGCGTGCGCCTGCCGACCATCAAGGTGCGGGTGTTCCGCGCCCGCCAGCGCGTGCTGCGCGCCGTCGCGAGCGCGCTCGCCGGCGCGACTGCCAGGTCAGCGGCCGCGTAACGCATCGCCGAGGAAGCGCCATAGCTGCTGGCCGATCGCCTGCAGCATGCGCACCGGCTCGTGCCCGATGCCCGCCGGCTCGAGGTAGGCGTGCGGGATGCCGAGCGCGTCGAGATGTTCGTGCAGGCCGCGGTTGGCCGGCAGCGTCTCGTCGGCGGCGCCGCAAGCGAGCAGCAGCCGCGCGTCGCGCAGCGACTCGCGGTGCAGTTCCGCGAGCCGCCACGGGCTGCGCGCGACGAACGCGGCCATGTCGCCGCCGTAGGTCGTCTGCAGCACTTCGAGCCGACGCGCCTCGTTGGTGCGCGGCGCCGCGGTCAGTTCCGGCTGCAGCGGACCGCCGCCGAGGCTCGCAGCCGCGCCGAACAGATCGCGCCGCGCGAAGCCAAAGCGCAGCGCGCCGTAGCCGCCCATGCTGAAGCCCACGACGGCGCGGTGCGCCGCGTCCGGCACGGTGCGGAACGCCGCGTCGATCCGCGGCACGATCTCGCCGAGCACGACGGTCTCGACCGGCCGGCTGCCGTCGACGCTGTCGCACCACATGCCCTGCGGCAGGCCGTTGGGGTACACGACGAGGCACGGCGGCAGGTCGCCGCGGCGCATCGCCGCCTCGAACGCGCGCGCGACCGACGGCAGGCCGGCGTCGCCGCCGCCGCTGCCGTGCAGCCAGAAGACGACCGGATAGCGGCGGCCATCGACGTCGTCCTCGTAGCCCGGCGGCAGGTAGACGTGGTAGCTGACCGCGGTGCGCGCCGCCCGGCTCTCGTAGACGTGCTTCACGACGCCCGGCAACGCCGCCGCCGGCGTCGTCCACGGCTCGGGCTTCGGCGTCGCGCGGAAGAACGCGGCGATCGCCGGCGCGGCGGCGGCGGGGAACTCGTGGCCGCCGTCGTGCAACCACGTGGCGACGAGTTCGCCGGCCGTGCCGCGGTGCACGGTCGCGCCCGGCACCGCGTCCCACGGCGCGCCGGCGTCGGCGCCGACGTCGGCGATGAGGGCGTCGACGTTGCGTTGCTGCGCGTCGAAGCGCACCAACTCGTCGTTGCGGCCGGCCAGGTGCAGCAGCGGCCGCGGGATCGGCTGGCCGTCGCGCAGATGGCGCACGCCGCCGGCCGCCGACGGCGCGAACGACGCGAAGTCCGCGCTGCGCGCGGCGTAGAGCAGGTAGGTGAAGCCGCCGCCGTTGCTGTGGCCGGTGGCGTGGACGCGGCGGCCGTCGACCGGCAGTTCGGCGCGCAGCGTCGCCAGCATCGCGTCGACGAAGCGCAGGTCGCGATCGCCGTGGTCGCCGACCGCCGCCTGCCAGCCGCTGCGCTTGCCCTCGGGATCGGTCAACCGGCCGGGCGTCGGCACGCCCTGCGGATAGACGACGACGGCGTCCGGCAGCAGTTCGTGCAGGCGGAAGCCGCGCGCCGCGTTGGCGCTGCGACCACCGTGGCCGTGGAAGACGAAGACCAGCGGCGCCGGCTGCGCGGCGGTCGGCGCCGAAGCCGGCAGCGCCACGAGCGCGCTGCGTTCGATGCCATCGATCGTCCACGTGCGCGGCGCGAGGCGGGTGACGTCGGCTTGCGCCGTCGCAACGGCGGCGAGTCCGGCCCAGGCCATCGCGGCGACGAGCGGACGGACGAGGAAGCGCGGGAAGCGGACCATGGCGCGATGCTACGCAACCGCGCCGACGTCCCCCACCGCGCCCGGCCTCACAGGTTCGTGTAGTTCGGCCCGCCGCCGCCTTCCGGCGTCACCCAGTTGATGACCTGGTACGGGTCCATGATGTCGCAGGTCTTGCAGTGCACGCAGTTGCTGGCGTTGATCTTGAGGTCGACGCCGTGCTTGCTGCCGGCCTTCGGCTCCATCTCGTAGACGGCCGCGGGGCAGAAGTGCTGGCAGGGGTTGCCGAACTCCTCGACGCAGCGCGTCGAGCACAGGTCGGGCTGCGTGACGACGAGGTGGCACGGCTGGTCCTCCTCGTGCAGGGTCCCCGACGCGTACACGCTGGTCAGCTTGTCGAACGTCAGCGTGCCGTCCTGCGGCAGCTTGCCGGCCTCGGGCTTGCCCTTGCCGCCGAAGTACGCGCCGACCTGCTGCATGTAGCTGTGGCCCGCCTCGCTCTTGAGCTCGTCGCTCCAGAACGCGCCCTTGCCGCCGAAGAACTGCGCGAAGCCGGCGTTGAGCAGGCCCCACAGGCGGCCCTTGTGGAAGCCCTGGTGGAAGTTGCGGCACTGCCACAGCTCGTCGTGCAGCCAGTCCGCCTTCATCTTGGTGTCGTAGACCGCGGTCGCCGCCGAGGTCACGTCGCCCTTCTTCAAGCACTCGAACGCCGCCTCGGCCGCGAGCATGCCGCTGCGCATCGCCAGGTGGATGCCCTTGAGCCGCATGCTGTTCATCAGGCCAGCGCTGTCGCCGACGATGAGGAAGCCGTCGCCGTAGGTGCGCGGCATCGAGTACAGGCCGCCTTCCGGCAGCGACTTGGCGCCGTAGTGCAGCATCTTGCCGCCCTGCAGGAACGCGGCGACCTTCGGGTTGAGCTTCATCCGCTGCAGCTGGCGGTGCGCGTCCATCGTCGGATCGCGGTAGTCGAGGCCGACGACGAGGCCGACCGAGACGAGGTTCTTGCCGCCCTCGGTCTGGCCCATGCCGTAGATCCAGCCGCCGCCGAACGTCTTGCTGTCGAGGGGGTAGCCCATCGTGTGCACGACGAGTCCCGGCGGGCACTGACCGGCGGGAACCTCCCACACTTCCTTCACGCCGATGCCGAACACCTGCGGGTTCTTGCCCTGCAGGCCGAGGTCGGCGATCAGCTGCTTGGTCATCGAGCCGCGCGAGCCTTCGGCCAGCACGGTGAGCTTGCCGGCGAGGATGCCGCCGGCCTGGAAGTTGCCCTTCTGCTGGCCGTGCTTGTCGACGCCCGAGTCGCCGAGCTGGACGCCGGTGACCTGCTTGCCGTCGCGCTGCAGCACGGCGCCCGGGAAGCCGGGGAACACCTGGATGCCCTTCTGCTCGGCGATGCCGCCGAGCCACTTCACCATCTTGTTGAGCGAGATGACGAAGTTGCCGTGGTTCTTCAGCGGCGGCGGCGTGACCGGCAGCTTGAAGCCGCCCTTCTCGCCGAGCCACAGCACGTAGTCGTCGTGCACCTCGGCCTCGACCGGCGCCTTGGGCTCGGCCGTGCGCCAACCCGGGACCAGCTGGTCGAGCGCCTTGGGGTCGAGCACGGCGCCCGAGATCGAGTGCGCGCCGATCTCGGCGGCCTTTTCGATCAGGCAGATCTGCGGGGCCATTTCCTGGCCTTGCCCGGTCTTCTGCACCTCGGCGTTGTGGCGTTCGACCAGATTGGCCAGGTGGATCGCGGTCGAAAGCCCGGCCGGGCCGCCGCCGACGATCACGACATCGAACTCCATCACATCGCGTTGGGTCATGGCAGTCTCACCGCGGGACGTTCGGATCTTGGTAACCCCGCGGATGCGTCACACTACCTACATGCAGCGGCGGACTGCAACGACGCCTGCCGACCGCTGCATGCTGACTGCCGATACCTGACCGACTGCTCCCAGACCCACGGGGCCACGGACCGCTCGCCGGCCCGGACCCCTCCGACCGGAGGACCCCGCCCATGAACCGCTGCTACTCGCTGCAGGAGGCCAACCAGGCCCTTCCGCTGGTCCGCTCGATCGTGGCCGAATGGCAAGAGCGACGCGCCGAGCGCCGCCAGCTCGGCCGCCAACGCGACGAGCTGGAGGCCGCCGTCACGCCCGAAGGCCTGCGCGGCGAGCTGGCCGAGCTCGACGCCCGCATCTGGCGCCACGACGAAGGCATGGCCGACTGCCTGCGCGAACTCGCCGCGCTCGGCCTGACCGTGCTGCGCACGGCGCCGCTGACGCTGCACTTCCCCGGCCACAGCGCCCGCGGCGAGGTGGTCTTCTGCTGGCAGGAAGGCGAGGGCTCGGTCTGCTACGGGCACCCGCCGGGCCAGGAAGAGCACCACCGCCGCCCGCTGCGCGTCGCTCACGGCGCGTGAGCCGCGGCCGCTCCGAAGTTGTGCCGGCCGCCGCCGCCGGCCACGATCGGCGGCGATGTTCCACTGCACGATCCTGTTCGCGCTGAAGCCAGGGATCGCCCTCGACCGGGTGCGCGCCGCGCGCGAGGCGCTGCAGGAACTGATCGAGCGCATGCCGGGCGTCGACAGCCTCGCGGTCGCGCACAACGTCGCAGCCGATCGGCAGGGCTACAACCTGGCGCTGTTCTCGACCTTCGAGTCGCGCACCGCCTGCGAGATCTTCTTCCGCCACCCGGACTACCAGACGGTCTGGCAGGAGCTGCTGGCGCCGCTGGTCGAACGGCAGGTGACGGCGCAGGGCGACGACGCGTAGCCGCCGGCTGTGCGCCGGCCCGGTCGACCAGCCCGCCGCCTCACGCTTGAAAGCGGCGCGCGCGCCGATGGAATGGCCGCGATGAGCAACGTGAAGCGCGTGGCGGTCACCGGCGCCGCCGGTCAGATCGGATACTCCCTCCTGCCGTTGATCGCCAACGGCGGCATCTTCGGCCCGAACGTCAAGGTCCAGCTGCAACTGCTGGAAGTGACGCCCGTCCTCAACGCCCTCAACGGCGTGCGCATGGAGCTGGAGGACTGCGCCTTCCCGCTGCTGCAGGGCGTCGTCTGCACCGACGATCCGAAGGTCGCGTTCAAGGACGCCGACCTCTGCCTGCTGGTCGGCAGCAAGCCGCGCGGCCCGGGCATGGAGCGCAAGGACCTGCTGCAGGACAACGGCACGATCTTCATCGGCCAGGGCCGCGCGATCGCCGAGGCCGCCGGTCCGGACGTGCGCGTCGTCGTCGTCGGCAACCCGTGCAACACGAACTGCCTGATCGCGATGAAGAACGCCAAGGGCGTGCCGGCCGACCGCTTCACCGCGATGACGCGCCTCGACCAGAACCGCGCCAAGGCGCAGCTCGCCATCAAGGCCGGCGCGCACTGGAGCGACGTCAAGAACGTCATCATCTGGGGCAACCACAGCAACACGCAGTACCCCGACTGGCACCACGCCACGATCGGCGGCAAGGCGGCGGCGCGGGCGGTCAACGACGACGCGTGGCTGCAGGGCCCGTTCCTCAAGACCGTGCAGGAGCGCGGCAAGGCGATCATCGAGGCGCGCGGCAAGTCGTCGGCGCTGTCGGCAGCACAGGCCGCGGTCGACCACGCGAAGAGCCTGTACACGGTGAACACCGCCGCCGACTCGGTCGCGCTGTGCGTCTACAGCGACGGCAGCTACGGCACGCCGGAGGGCATCGTCAGCGGCTTCCCGTGCACGACCGACGGCAAGGGCAACTGGCAGATCGTGCCTGGCCTGTCGATGAACGAGTTCAGCAAGCAGAAGGCCGCGATCACGTGGAAGGAACTGCTGGACGAGCGCGAGATGGTCAAGGACCTGCTGGGCTGAGGCCCGGCGCGCGCCCGATGTCCCGACGTCCCCGAGCGATGCTGACGGCGCGCCGACCGGCCGCCACGGCAGCCGGGGACGCACGCAGCGCGCGGCACGCCGCCCCCACCACGATGCGCGCCGCCGCGCGGCGCGCGGGGCGCTGACCGACCACCGTGGATCTCGCCGTCATCGCGATCACCGTCGTCGCCGGCGTGGCGATGGGCGCCATC
>JBEITC010000402.1:0-3855 GCA_040375075.1 Planctomycetota bacterium
AACACGAAGCCGAGCCGGCTGGCGCGCAGCGCCGCGCGTGCGCGCTCGTCGGCGCGCACGACGTCGACGCCGCAGGTGGTGATCGCGCCGCCGTCGACGTCGTCGATGCCGGCGATCAGGTTGAGCAGCGTCGACTTGCCCGAGCCGCTGCGGCCGAGCACCGCCACCGCTTCGCCCGCGGCGACGTCGAGGTCGACGCCGCGCAGCACCGGCCGCAGCGCCCCGCCCTCGCGGACGGACTTGGCGACGGCGCGCAGGCTGACGATCGGCGGAGCGGACGGCATCGGCTCCATGTTCGCCCATCGGGGGGCGGATTGGATGCGCCGCGTCGGACGATTCCTCGGCGCAGCGCGGGCGACCACGGCACGGCGACGCGGCCGGAGGCGGCAACCGGCGGTGGCAACGGCTTGCGCGTGCGAGCCGCCGCTGCCGGGAGGGCGCGCCGGGAGAGCGCGGCGGCAGGCCGCCGCCGGGCCTACTTGGGCGCGGGGAAGACCTGCTGCCACTCGGCGCGCGTCAGCACGTCGCGCAGCGCGAAGCGCAGCTCGACGAGGCGGGCGTCGAAGGCGGCGTTGGCGGCGGCGCACGCCTCGATCCGCGCCTGCAGCTCCGCCTTGGTGACGTCGCGCCGCTTGGCGAGTTCGCACCACGCGGCAAACGCCTGCTCGCGCTGCGCGCGATGCTCGGCCAGCGCTTCGTCGACCTGCGTCAGGATCGCCTCGGCCTTGGCGAGACGCGCGGGCTCGACGACCGCCTTCTGCACCGCCGGCCGCACGCGCTCGAACGGCCGCGCCAGCGACGCGTCGCCGCCGCCGAACAACAGCATGTAGAGGACGACCCAGATCATGGCGCGCCCTCCCCGGTCCCCGGCAGGTCGAGCGCTGCGCGCAACGCCAGCGCCCGGAAGCGTTCCACCTCCAGCCACATCGCGTCGTCGAGCCGGCTCGCCGCCTCGGCGCGGATCGCCATCGCCCGTTCGGCGCGCCGCTGGTTGCCGGCCCGGATCTCGCGCAGCGCCGCCTCGAAGGCCGCGCGCGGCGCGTCGTGGTCGGCGTGCAGCGCACGCAGGCGCTGTGCCGCGGCTTCGCGCGCCGCGGCGGCTTCGGCGACGAGCTGTTCGAGTTCGTCGGCGAGCGCCGTCAGCGACGCCTGCTGCGCCGGTTCAGCGACGCGACGCGGGATCTCGCTGCGCAACTCGGCGAACGCTGCGGCCAGCTGCTCGCGCGGCGTCGCCGCGTGGCTGGCGCAGCCGACGAGGGCCGCCACGGCGACGAGCGCGGCCAGCCGCCGACCGCCGACCGATGGAGCCAAGGGCATTGCATGCATGGTGCGACGAGGCGCGAAGGGACGATGCCGCACGGGCGGCGGCCGACGCCTGCGCGCCAGACCGTACGCAGGCAGATCGGCGGCAGCAACGGCGCGCGCCCTGCGGCATGGCCGCGTCACCAGCGTCGCGAGCGGACGTCACCCTTCCCGACCCGCCGGCGGTGGCCTAACCTCCTCGCCCCGCCCGCCCCCCGCTCTGCCGATGAACGCCTTCCAGTACGCGCACCTCGACGACTCGCTCGCCACCAAGCTCATCGACCGGGCCGGACTCGGCGACATCGACGCCAAGGTCAGGAACCGCGAGCGGCTGTCGTTCGAGGACGGCGTGCGGCTGTACGAGACGCCGCACCTCGCGGCCGTCGGCTTGATGGCCCACCGCGTGCGCACGCGCATGCACGGCAAGAAGACCTACTTCAACATCAACCAGCACGTCAACTACACGAACATCTGCATCTACAGCTGCAAGTTCTGCGCGTTCGCGGCGAAGGAAGGCGAGGAGCGCGCCTACCTGATGACGCCGTCGATCGTCGAGCAGAAGGTGCGCGAGCAGCTGCACCGGCCGGTCACCGAGGTGCACATGGTCGCCGGCATCCACCCGACGATGCCGTACGAGTACTACCTCGACGTCGTGCGCGCGGCCCAGCGCGCGCGGCCCGACATCCACGTCAAGGCCTTCACCATGGTCGAGATCGACCACATGCTGAAGATCTCGGGCAAGAGCGAGGAACAGGTGTTCGCCGACCTGCGCGAGGCCGGCCTCGGCAGCTGCCCGGGCGGCGGCGCCGAGGTGCTGACCGACCGCGTGCACAAGGCCGTGTTCCGCGAGAAGCAGGGCCCGCAGGGCTGGCTCGACACCGCGCGCAAGGTGCAGAAGGCCGGCTTCAAGATGAACGCGACGATGCTGTACGGGCACATCGAGCGCGTCGAGGAGCGCGTCACGCACCTCGTCAAGCTGCGCGAGCTGCAGGACGAGTGCGGCGGCTTCATGGCCTACATCCCGCTGGCGTTCTGGCCGTACCACACCGACCTCGAGAACTTCGGCCATGTCACCACCGGCAACCTCGACCAGCGCTCGATCGCCGTCGGCCGCCTGATGCTCGACAACTTCCCGCACATCAAGGCGTACTGGATCATGCTGACCCAGGAGTCGGCGCAGACGGCGCTGTCGTTCGGCGCCAACGACATGGACGGCACGGTGACCGAGGAGAAGATCACCCACGACGCCGGCACCACCGAGCCGCAGGCGCTCAACCCGCAGCAGCTCGCCCACCTGATCCGCGAAGCCGGCTACGAGCCGGTGCAGCGCACGACGGTGTACGAGGAGATCGGCGCGGGCGCGTGATGCGGCCTGCGCCGCCTACCGCGGCGCGCCGACGTACTGCACGCCGTCGATGACGGTCCCGAGGCAGTGCGACGTGTACTCGAACGGATCGCCGTCGAAGAGCGCGAGGTCGGCGTCCTTGCCGACGACGAGCGAGCCGGCGCGATCGTCGATGCGCAGCAGGCGCGCGGCGTCGACGGTCAGCGCGGCGAGCGCGCGCTGCGGCGCGAGGCCGCGGCCGACGGCGACGCCGGCCTCGAACAGCACGACGCGCGACTTCGGCACGTACGCCTCGTAGCCGCTCTGCAGCGCGAACGGCACGCCGGCGTCGGCGAGCAGCTTGGGCAGCGTCATCGTGCCGTTCTTCAGCTCGCCGCCGGTGCGCGCCATCGCCGGGTGCGGCAGCACCCAACAGCCGGCGGCCTGGAGCTCGGGCAGCAGCTCGTACGCCTCGGCGGCGCCATCGAGCACGACGTCGACGCCGAACTCCCTGCCGACGCGCAGCGCCGACTGCAGGTCGAGCGCCCGGTGCGCGGTGACCAGCAGCGGGACCTCGCGGGCGAGCGCCTTGGCGGCGGCGTCGAGCGCGAGGTCGACGGGCGCATTGGGATCCTTCGCCCGCTTCGCCGCGTACTCGCGCGCCTTCTGCAGGTGCTCGCGCAGCATCGCGACCGACTTGGCGCGCGTGCCCGGGGCCTTGCCGCCCTGGCCGCGGCCGCCTTCGCCGAGCGTCACCGCCAGCATCGCGAGCGGCTTCACCACGTCGGCGTCGGCGCTGCGACCGTGCAGCTTGACGACCATCGTCTGGCCGGCGACGAGCGCGCCGGGGCCGTGGCCGGTGTGCACGGTGGTCACGCCGAAGCCGCGCAGCCAGCCGACCAGCGGGTCGCGCGCGTTGTAGGCGTCGAGCGCGCGCAGCTCGGGCTGCACCGGCGCGCTGCGCTCGAGCATGTCCTGGTCGTGCGGCACGTTGAGCACGCCGCTGAGACCGACCGTCGCGTGCGCGTCGATCAGGCCCGGCGTGACGACCCTGGCGCGCAGCACGGGCGTGCCATCGGGAACGTCGACCTCGGCGGCGGCGCCGACCGCGACGATCTTGCCGTCGCGGACCAGCACGACGCCGTCGCGGATCGGCGCGCCGGCCATCGTCCACAGTTCGCCGGCGAACACCGCGAACGTCGCCGGCGACGCGGGCGCGGGCGCGGGCG
>JBEITC010000065.1:0-12155 GCA_040375075.1 Planctomycetota bacterium
GCGATCGCGTCGGCGCCGCCGCCGCCCACCGCGACGAGCAGGTCCTGGCGCGTGCGCGCGACGTCGGCGCCCACCTGGCGGTGCAGCGCGACGGACTCGGCGCCGAGTTCGCGCATCTCGCCGAACACGGCGATGCGGCGACCGCCCGGCGCGAGGCCGGCGAGCGCCTGCAGGGCCGCGGCGGCCGACTGCGGGTTCATGTTGTAGGTGTCGTCGAAGACGGTGACGCCGGCGACGACCTTGGGCTCGAGCCGGCGCGATGCGGCCGGCAGGCGCGAGAGCGCGTCGACGATCGCATCCTCGGCGACGCCGAGCCGGCTGGCCGCGGCGATCACCGCGAGGGCGTTGTAGACGCTGTGCGTTCCCAGCCGCGCGAGCGTCACCGGCCGCTTGCCCTGCAGCAGGAAGGTCGTGCCGAGCGCGTGGAAGCGCACGTCGGTGGCGAACCAGTCGGTCGGGCCGCCGCCGCTCGCGCTGCCGACGCGGAAGAACTGCACCTCGGCCTTCGACGCCGCCGCCATGGCGCGGCAGTTGGCGTCGTCGCCGTTGAGGATGCACAGGCCGTCGTCGGGCAGCCCGGCCGGCAGCGACGACTTCTCCTTGGCGACGCCGCCGATCGAACCGAGACCCTGCAGATGGGCGGCCGCGACGCAGGTGACGATGCCGATGTCCGGGCGCGCGACGCCGGTCAGTTGCGCGATCTCGCCCGGCGCGTTGGTGCCGATCTCGACGACCGCTGCGCGCGTGTCCGGCTGGATGCCGAACAGCGTGATCGGGACGCCGATCTGGTTGTTGAACGACTGCGGCGAGCGCACGGTCGGCATCGCTGACGCGAGCACGGCCCCGAGCCACTCCTTGGTCGACGTCTTGCCGCACGAGCCGGTGATGCCCACCACCTTGGCGCGCATGCGACGACGGTGTTCGGCCGCGAGATCGAGCAGGGCCTGCGTGGTGTCGCCGACGCGCACGACGAACGGCGTGCGGCCGGGCGCGATGCGGTCGAGAGCCGGCAGCTCATGGCGCGGCCGGTCGACGATCAGGCCGGCGGCGCCGCCCTGGACCACGGCTTCGAGGTAGGCATGGCCGTCGTTCTTGTCGCCGCGGATGGCGACGAACAGCTTGCCGGCGCATTCCTTGCGCGAGTCGGTCTCGACGCCGCCGGCGGCGACGCCGCGCTGCAGCACCTCGCCGGCGGTCGCCTTGGCGACCGCAGCGGCGGTCATCCACGAGCCGCGGCCGGCGCGGGGACCGGCGTCGGCGGCGCCCGCCTTGCGATTCATCGGGGCAACCATCCTGCCTCCCTCGCCGCGAGCGCGCGCGCGGCCTCGAGCCGGTCGTCGAACGGCACGACGCTGTCCTTGAAGATCTGGTAGGTCTCGTGGCCCTTGCCGGCGATCAGCACGGTGTCGCCGGGAGCGGCGCGACCGACCGCGGCGCGGATCGCCTCGGCGCGGTCGACGATGCGCTGCACCTCGATGGCGGCGTCGGCGAGGCCCTTCTGGACGTCGTCGAGGATCGCCTCGGGGTCTTCGCTGCGCGGATTGTCGCTGGTCAGGTACGCGCTGTGCGCATGACGCGCCACGGCGGCGGCCATCGGCGCGCGCTTGGTGCGGTCGCGATCGCCGCCGCAACCGAACACGACGTGCAGCTTGCCTTCCGCGAGCTCGGCGAGCGTGGCGCAGACCTTCTCGAGCGCGTCCGGCGTGTGCGCGTAGTCGACGAACGTCCGCACCTTGCCGCCGAGACCGACCGGGGCCTCGACCAGCTCGAGCCGGCCGGGCACCGCGCGCGCGTCCTCGAGCGCCGAGGCGACCGTCAACTCGCTGGCGCCGATCGAGATCGCCGCCGCCGCCGCCGCGAGCGCGTTGTAGACGTTGTGCAGGCCGACGAGGCGCAGGAACATCTCGACCGCGCCGTTGGGCATCACCAGCGTGAAGCGCGTGCCGTCCGGACCGAGCTGCAGGTTCTCGGCGCGCACGTCGGCCTCGGGCGACAGCCCGTACCAGATCGTCCGCACGCCGCGCCCGCAGGCCTCCGCCATCATCGGGGCGACCGGGTCGTCGCGATTGATGACCGCCGTCGAGCCGGGGGCGAGGGCCTCGAACAACCGCGACTTGGCCTCGCCGTAGGCCGCCATCGTGCCGTGGTAGTCGAGGTGGTCCTGCGTCAGGTTGGTGAACACCGCCGTGGCGAAGCGCACGCCGCGGACGCGGTCCTGGTCGAGGCTGTGGCTGCTGACCTCCATCACGCACGCGCTGGCGTAGCGGTCCGCCATCTCGCGCAGGTAGCCCTGCAGGCGCACCGGGTCGGGCGTGGTGTTGGACGCCGGGATGCGGCGGCCGCCGAACTCGTAGGCGATGGTGCCGAGCAGGCCGACCTGCCGGCGATCCGCCTGCAGGCACGCGCGCACGAGGTGCGCCGTCGTGGTCTTGCCGTTGGTGCCGGTGATGCCGACGACCGACACGGCGCGCGACGGATCGCGGTAGTAGTAGCGGGCGGCGTCGGCGAGCGCGGCGCGCGCGCTCGGCACGACGAGCACCGGCACCGGCAGGGCCAGCGGCTCCTCGGCGACGACGGCGACGGCGCCCTTGGCGACCGCTTGCTGCGCGAACAGCGAGCCATCGCTCTTGGCGCCGCGGATCGCGAAGAACAGGTTGCCGCTGCGCGCTTCCTTGCTGTCGAAGCAGAGGCCGTCGATGGCGAGATCCCGCCAACGAAGGACCTCCCGCGGCTGCAAGCAGTCGCGGATCTCGCGCAAACGGACGAAGCCCTGCCCGGACGGGAGTCCGGACGGATAGGCCAATTCAGTCATCTACCGCCCCAAAGCCTTGCTCTCTGAAGCCGCGTGGCTCCAGCCTGAATCACCAGGAGTTCCGGAAGCATCGCGAGCCTGACCGCTCGCACCGTTCGCAGGTTCCTGGCGCTGCAGGCGACGTTGCTCCAGTTGCTGGCACTGGAGCAGCAGCCGCACCACAGGCGGGGCAGCATAGCTGCCGCCATAGAACCGCGCACTATCGTCCTTCTGCAGCACGCACACCGCGAGCCACCGCGGATTGTCCGCCGGCAGGAAGCCGACGAAGCTGGCGTTGCGCACGCTGACCGCGCCGCGGCCGGGAATGCCGATCGTGCTCGCCGCCGTGCCGGTCTTGCCGCCGACGACGCCGTGCAGATCGATCCCCAACTCCTTCAACATGCGCGCGTGCATGTACGTGCCGGTCGCGTGCGGATCGGCGCTGACGACGTCCATCATCGCCGCGCGCACGGCGTCGACGACCTCGGGCCGGAAGGCGCGGCCGCCGATGCCCGAGGGGGCCGGCTGATACTGGCCGTCGACCTCGGCGCCGCGGCAGATGCGCAGCTGGGCGTCGCGGCCGCGGAACATGCGCAGGTAGGCCCGCGCCATCTGCAGCGTGCTGGTCTGCAGCTCGTAGCCGAAGCTGAACGAGATCGCGCTGTTGGCGTTGAACGAGCGCAGCGGGATGTCGCGGGCGAACGAACGCTTGTTCGTGCCGCCGACGCTGCCGTGCGGCAGGGACCACCCGAGCGGCCGGCCGAAGCCGAAGCACTCCATGTAGTCCTCCCACTCCTCGCGCTCGAGCATCAGGCCGACGTAGGCGGCGCCGATGTTCGAGCTGTTCATGATGATCCCGTGGGGATCGAGCACGTGGCAGTCGTGGTCGTCGCGCACCGGCTTGCGGCGGCCGAGGTGCGCGATGCGCTCGCGGTACTCGGCGCTGCCCGGCGCGCAGTCGAACTGGGCGCTCCAGTCGAGCTTGCCGGCCTCGTAGGCGTAGGCGAGCACCAGCGGCTTCACCACCGAGCCGGGTTCGCACAGGCTCTGGTAGGGCGTGAACGACGCGGCCTGGGCGTTCTTCTCGTCGCGGTGCCACGACGCCGCCGCCAGCACGTCGCCGGTCGCCATCTCGACCAGGACCATCGAGCCCCACTTCGGCACGGTGACCTTGCCCTCGCGCGCGCCGGCCTCGGCCTGCGCCGCCAGCTCCTTGACCGCGATGCGCTGCAGGTCGACGTCGATCGTCGAGTGCAGCACGTTGGGCAGCGGCGCGTCGCTGATCGGCGCCAGGAAGTAGGGCCGGCCGCGGCCATCGGCCAGGAACTGCCGGGCGCCGCTCGGATCCGGCCGCAGTTCGGCCATCGCCTCGAGGCCGCACACGCCGGTGGTCTCGAGCCACGAGGCGCCGCCCGCGCCCTTGCGCCACTTGGTGTCGGTGTGGCCGACGAGGCCGTAGGTCAGGTCGCGCTCGGGGTAGGAGCGCTGGTACGAACGCAGGAAGTGCAGGGTGACGTTGCCGAACCAGCGCTCGGCCGCGAGCCCGCGCAGCGCCTCGACGATCGCCAACGAGTCGACGCCGCCGGCGACCAGGACGTCGGCGCGGCCCGGGTGGCGCGACGGCACCGGCCCCGACGCCGGCAGCTCGCCGGTGCGCAGCTCGCGCTGCAGCGTCTTGGCGAGCCGCTCGACGTGGCGCTTGCGCACGTCCTCGCGGTCGGCGAGGTCCGGATCGGCGACCAGCGCCAACGACAGCGCGTCGAGGACCTTGGCCAGCCACGCGCGGTATTCGCCGACGTCGTCGCGCACGCCCATCGGCACGCGGATGTCGGCGCGGATCTCGTAGGTCTCGCAGTCGAGCGCCAGCAGGTTGCCGTGGCGGTCGACGATGGTGCCGCGGGGCGCTGGCACCTTCTCCTGCCGCGAGCCCTGCGAGTCGGCCGTCGCCGGCACGAGGCGCAACGGCGCGCGACCGGCGCGCTCGAGCGCTCCGGCCTGGCCGACCTGCACGTAGCCGAACCAGCCGGCGAGGAACACCGGCACCACGCCGAGCATGGCGAAGGCGCCGCGAACGCGAAGGAGCTCGCTCTTCTCGATGCTCATTGCGCGCGCGCCTCCTGTCGCGCCTCTTCAGCGCGCAGGTGACGCCAGTGCGCCGCGGCGAGCCGCTGCGGCGACGCCTCGGACAGCTTCTCGATCGAGAGCCGCTTGAACTCGACGACGCGGTCCCAGACCTCGCGATACTCGCGCTCGACGCGATGGCGAGAGCGCGAGTTCTCGGCGCGCAGGGCGGCCGTGAAGATCGCCAACGCGACCGCCAGGGCGAACAACAGACCAGCGAGCATCCACCTCATGCGGCATCCTCCCGGCGCACCCCGCAACGCAGCTTGGCGCTGCGGGCGCGCGGATTGTCGTCGACCTCGTCGGGCATCCCGACGACGGGCTTCTTGGTGACCACGTCGAAGCGCTCGCGCAGCCAGTGCTTCACGATGCGGTCCTCGAGCGAGTGGAACGTGATGACGCACAGACGACCGCCCGGCTTGAGGCTGGCGTGCGCCGCCGCGAGGCCGCGCATGAGCTCGCCGAGCTCGTCGTTCACGTGCATGCGGATCGCCTGGAACGTGCGCGTGGCCGGATGGATGCGACCGTGGCGCGCCGGCGCCGGCAGCGCCGCGCGGACGATCTCCGCCAGCTGGCCGGTCCGCGTGATCGCGGTGCGACGACGCACGTCGACGATCGCCCGCGCGATGCGCCGGCTGTGGCGCTCCTCGCCCAGCTGGAAGATCACGTCGGCCAGCTCGCGCTCGCCGACGACGGCGAGCCAATCGGCCGCCGAGTCCGGCGCCGACTTGTCCATCCGCATGTCCAACGGCCCATCGGCCATGAACGAGAACCCACGCTCCGGACGGTCGAGTTGCAGTGAGCTCACCCCCAGATCGAGCAACACACGATCGCAGCGCGACTGACCGATCGACGCCAACGCTTCGTGCATCTGGGAATGCGCACAGTGGTGCAGGGAGACCCTGGGGCCGGTGCCGGCAGCCGCGGCTTCCGCCAAGGCCGCCCGCGCCAGCTCCAGGATCTCGCTGTCCCGATCGAGCCCCACCAAGATCCCGGCCGGTCCGATGTGCGGCACGATCGCCCGAGCGTGCCCACCGGCCCCGACCGTGCCATCCACCACCACGAGACCCTCGCGCAGCGCCAGGAGGTCGATGACCTCCCGCAACAACACGGGGCGATGCACGGGCTGACTGTTCCCGGATCGTCCCGCGTCGCTAGCCTTCGTGCTCGGTTCGTCCACTTGCTACTTCCCTTGACCACCCGACAGCAGCAATCGGACTCGGGCCCTGACCGGGGCCTCGCCGACACGAACGCGCAACGCTCAGGTCCTGTTCATGGCCGCGGACGGTTCGACAGGACTGACCAGACTGGCAAAGAGCGACTCTTCGTCGGGGGTCGCGTCGGCGAGGACGTTGTCCAGGTTGGCAGGCGACCAGATCTCCATGACCCGGCCGGCGCCTACGAGGACCACCGCCTGGCTCGCCGCGAGCCCCGCGTACTTGAGCAACGGCTCCGGAATGCGAATGCGCCGGTTGCCGTCAGGCTCGACCTCCACGGAATGCCCCAGGAACCGCCGGCAGAGCGCGCGATGGGCTCGGCTGCCTGGCACGGCCTTGCCGATCCGCTCGACGAGTTCCTGAAACCCCTGGCTGTCGTGCAGGAGGAGGCAGCGATCCAAACCCGCCGTGAGATGGAACTTCCACTCGTTCTTGGCGACAGCATCCAGGACGCGACCGGGCAGGACGAGCCTGCTCTTGTCATCCAGGGTGTGTTCCGAGCTGCCGAAGTAGGAGGTCATTCCGGCGGGTTTGAGGGAGCTGCCGCCCCCGTGTCGCGCCGGAATCTAACCACACACACCCACTGGTCAACCACTTTCTACCACGCCACACCCACTATTTACCCCTCCACACCCACCTGATAGTTTTGCACGCACAGGCCTTGGGGTCGCGACGTCTGCGCCACCACGAGGCCCTGTGGCCACCCGGCACGGTACCCCTGCGAAAAAAATCGCGCGCAGCACCGCGCCGGCCGCGAAAACGGCTCCTCCCCCCCACGCTCATGAACCTGCTCCGCGCCGCCCTCTGGTTGCTCCCCTGCCTTGCCGCCTGCTCGGGCAACGAGATCGTCGGCCTGCACGTCCGGCTGCACCCCGACGGCAGCGCCGACGTCACCGCCCGGGCGCTGGTCGCTTCGCCGGCGCCGAGCCCGGCGGAGACCGCCGCGAAGGGCGTGACGTGGAACCTGCGGGCGGCCCTCGTGCACAGCCAAGGCGCGGTGGCCAAGCTCGCCGACCTGCGCCTCGGCGACGACGCGCTGCAGTTCCTGCCGCGCATGGACGCCAACAAGGTCACCGTGCGCATCGCTCGCAGCGCCACCGCCGGCTGGGTCGCTGCGCTCGCTCCCGACAAGCGCACCCGCGGCGAACTGGCCGGCGTCTACGACCCGAGCCGCAAGACCACGGAGGTCGGCGACACCCTGCGCCTCGAGTTCGAGCTGCCCGGCGCGGCCGTCAGCAGCAGCGTGCTGCCGAGCGCCCGCGGCGTCGAAGCCGGCCGCGACGGCAAGCGCGCGTGGCTGAGCATCCCGGTCGAGACCGCGCGCGAAGCCGGCGAGACGCTGACCTGGGACGTGACCTGGAACTGACCGCGCCTGCGGCGGCGACGCCGCCTGCCGCCCTCAGCCAGCGCCCGGCTCGCCCTCGGCCGGCGCCGCGCCACCTTCGCCGATCGCGGCCATCAGCTCGTCCTTGAGCGCCGACAGGTCGGAGAGGTCGATCGCCGGCGCGAACAGCGCCACCGGCGGCGCTTCCTTGTTCTTCGGGTCGCCCAGCACGAGGTCCGCGCGCTCCTGTTCGGCGGTGCGCGCCGGCACCATGCGCAGCACGCGCTTGCGCAACAGCAGCAGCGCGCAGAAGTAGCGCAGCGCGCGGGCGCGGTCGTCCTCGACCGACGCCAGCCGGTCGAACAGCGCGCGCAGCGAGTTGAGGTCGAGCACCGGCTCCTTGCTGCCCGACGGCTTGCGGAACGCGCGCCAGAAGATCGGCGGCTCGCCGGCAGGGCAGCGGCGGTCGTAGTCCTGGAAGCAGGCGTCGCACATGTCGCTGCGCACGCACGCAGGCCACTGCAGCACCGCGAAGTAGGACTTGCTCGTCGGCAGCGGACAGCCGGGGCGCGTGCACGCCGTGCGGTCGCGTTGGATCTTCCAGTCTTCAGCCATGGATGGTTCGGGTCGGGGCGCTCAGCGGGTGGCGCCGGTCGGCTTGGCGGCGCGCGCGTCGACGCCCGCGGCCCATTCGCGCCACGCGGCGACGCTGCGCGCCGTGCGCGTGCCGGCCATCGCGCGCAGCGCCCGCTGCGCGGCGATGCCGCCGTCGCGGTCGTTGGCCCGCTCGCAGACGGCGAGGAAGTCGACCAGCGCGGTGGCGGCGGCCGTGGTCGGGAACGCCGCCAACGTCGCGGCGGCGACACGGCGGACGTAGGGGTCGGCGTCGGCCTGCAGCCGGTCGATCAGCAGCCGCTGCGCCTCGGGACCGGCGCCGCGCAGGCTGCGCAGCGCATCGGCGCGCACCGTGTAGTCGCCGTCGTCGACGGCCATCGTCCGAGCCAGCGCCATGCCTTCGGCGTCGAAGCCGACGCGGCCGAGCGCGCGGATGGCGGCGCGCCGCGGCTTCTGCGCGCCCGTCCTGGCGAGCTGCATCAGCGCCGGCTTGGCCGGCTGACCGACCTCGCCGAGCAGCTCGACGCCCAGTTCGCGCGGCTGCGGCTGCTCGTGCTGCAGCAGGTCGCCGACGAGCGTCGGCACGGCGACGGCGCCGAGCGCCTTCAGCTCGGCGATGGCGCGGTCGGCCAGCGGATCCTCGATCTTGGCGGCGGCGCGCAGCAGTTCGTCGTCGTCGCCGAGCGGCCGGCCCTCGCGGGCGGTGAACACGTCGCGGATGAACATGCGCACCAGCCACGCTGCCGCCACCGGGTCCTGCGCGATGGCGTCGCGCTGGGCCGGGTACTCGGGCGCGTTGGCGCGATAGGCCACCTCGACGGCCTTGAGCCGGGCCGCCTGCTCGGGCGTCGGCGCGCCCGGCTCGTAGCGCGGCGGCGACGACGCGCACGACGCGATGGCGACGGCGAGCGCCGCGCCGAGGACCCGCTTCGTGGCAGCGCCCGATTGCATCGCCTAACGTCTAGCAGGATGGCCGCCCCCGCAAAAGAGCCGCGCGGCGCCCTCGCGATCCGGACGGAGACGGATCCGAGGCGCTTCCTCGACCTGCAGCGCCGCTTCTACGTCGGCGATCGCGACTACGTGCCGCCGGTGACCCGCGCCGAGGCCTGGCAGCTGGACCCGCGCAAGAACCCGTTCTTCGGCCACGCCGAGGTCGGTTTCTTCTCGGCCTGGCGGGGCGCTTCCTGCGCCGGCCGCGTCAGCGTCTGCCGCGACCGCCTGCACGACGAGTTCCACGGCGACCGCGTCGGCTTCTTCGGCCACTTCGAGGCCGCCGACGCCGAGACCGCCGCGGCGCTGGTCGCGCACGCAGCCCGATGGTGCCGCGAACGGGGCGCGACCGAGCTGCGCGGCCCGGTCGACCTCTCGACCAACAACCGCTGCGGCCTGCGCATCGACGACGCCGGCGGGCCGCCGGTGATGATGATGCCGCACAACCCGCCGCACTACGCGGGCTGGCTCGAGGCTGCCGGCCTCGAGAAGGCCAAGGACCTCGTAGCGCTCTGGGGCACCAGCGCCGACCTCGACCGCAAGCGCATCGGCCGCATCGCCGAGCACCTGCAGCGCCGCTCGCAGATCACCCTGCGCAACGTCGACATGAAGCGCTTCGACGCCGAGTGCGACGTGCTGTGGTCGCTCTACGAGCGCATCTGGGAGCGCAACTGGGGCTTCGTGCCGATGCCGCGCGACGAGTTCCTGGCGCAGGCCAAGGACCTCAAGCAGATCGCCCACCCGTCGCTGCTGCACATCGCCGAGGCCAAGGGCGAGCCGATCGCGTTCGCGCTCGCGGTGCCGGACACCAACGTCGCGGCGAAGGCATGCGACGGCCGGCTGTTCCCGTTCGGCTGGTGGAAGTTCCTGCAGGCGCTGAAGCGCACGCACACGATCCGCGTGCTCACGCTCGGCATCATCCCCGAGTACCGCCGCACCGGCGTCGACATGCTGCTGATGCACCGCGTCACCACGCACGGGGAGGCGGCGGGCTTCAACGCCTGCGAGGCCAGTTGGATCCTCGAGGACAACCGCGACATGATCGGGCCGCTGGAGACGATGGGCTTCGCGACCTATCGCCGCTACCGCGTCTACCGCCGATCACTCCCCTGATGGACATCAAGCTGAACCGCGGCATGCCCGGCATGCCCCCCATCCCGTCGCAGCTGCCGACGCTGCTGCTGATCCTCGGCGCCGGCTCGGTCGGCTTCGGCCTGCTGATCCTGTGGAACGAGTGGCTGCTGCGCTACCTCGTCGCCGGGCTGTTCCTGCTGCTCGGCGCGGTGCTGGCGCTCACCGGACTGCGCGCCAAGCGCATGCTCGGCTGAGCCGCGCAGCGGCCCGGCTCACGGGCCGAGCGCCGGCATGCGCGTCTGCCGCACCCACTTGACCTTGTCGGCGAGCTCCTTGCCGTAGTCCTTGGCCTCGAGCCAGAGCCACGGCTCGGACGAACGCGCCGGACCGCCTTCGACCGGCACCTTCTGGCCGGTGTCGACGAGCGTCGCGACCCCGTCGACGAGCTCGCCGCGGACGCGCACTTCGAGCCCGCCGAGGCCCATGTTGTTCTCGATCACGCCGCGCGCGATGGCGCGGAGGTCGAGCGGCAGCGACCGCTCGATGCGGACGCGGCAGAGTTGGCGATCGAGGTCGATCTGCGGGGTAGAGCCGAACCGGCTCTCGAAGAACTGCTGGAGGCCCAGCAGTTCCTCGCTTCAAGTTCAACCCTGCAGCTGGATCTCGACGAACGCGAAGTCGGTCGGGGCCGGCTGGATCTCGACGCCGGGCGGCAGGCACGCGGCGAGCGCCAGTGCGGCGAGGAATGCGGGAACGAGCTTCTGCTTCATGGGGAGCTCTCGGGCGGGAACGGTCAGAAACGATA
Source organism: Planctomycetota bacterium (assembly GCA_040375075.1). Taxonomy (GTDB): domain Bacteria; phylum Planctomycetota; class UBA1135; order UBA1135; family UBA2386; genus UBA2386. Next base: position 10,938 of record JBEITC010000065.1, read on the forward strand.
GCCGATCGCGAACTGCAGCGACCACGCGTCGTCGAGTTGCGCGCTCGCGGCGTCCGAGCCGCCGTTGGCGTCGCGCCAGACGACGCATTCGCCGGTCAGCTGGAAGTCGAGCGACGGCCGCGGCCGGAACGCCCACGTGCCGCCGACGGCGAGCCTCTCGGTGCCCGAGTTGGCGAGGTCCGCGCCGTTCCAGCGGTCGCGCGCTTCGTCGTACCAGTGGACGAAGGCGTCGAGGCGCATGAACGGGCCCGGGTACGGCTCGAGCCAGAAGCGGTTGCCGACGGCGAGCTCGCCGTACCACGACGAGCCGAGCCGGTCGCCGTCGTCGTCGGTGTCGTTGCGCAGCTGCCGCAGGATCGCGGCGTTGAAGCGCCACCGGCCGGGCTCCGGCGTGATGGCGACGCCGATCGCCGGATCGAGGCCGCCGCTGCCCGGCTGGCGCTCGGGCGTCAGCTCCAGGCCCGCCGCCGCCTCGTCGTTGCGCCCGGTCGGCAGCGACAGCGAGGTGATCAGCGCGGTGTTGATCGCCACCCGCGGCGCGTCCCATCGGTGGAAGCGCCACTTCGCCAGCACTTCGACGTCGCCGAGGCCTTCGGTGCGCGAGTCGCCGGCGAGCGACGCGAGGTCGTCGTTGACGTAGGGCACGGCGAAGCCGATCTGCACGTCGTGGCGCAGGCCGTACTGCACGCCGATCGTCGTCGTCGCGCGCGTGCGCTGCTGCGCGGCAGGATCGTCGATGCGCCGGTTGCCCGACCACAGCGACTCCTCGCGGTCGAAGTCGACGCTCGTGCTGACGAGCCAGCCGCCGCGATACAGCGTCTCGCCGTCGACGACGTCGAGCACCTGGTTCTGCGCCGGCAAGACGCCAGCGAGCACGGGGACGAAGGCCAACCAGCGGCGGGGCATCGCGCCAAGGTAACGGCGTCGGCGCCGGCCGGCGAGTCGCGGCCAGCCGCTCACTCGATCACGGCGACGTGCTCGCGCAGCGCGAAGCCGACGCGGTCGCCGGCGCGCACGCGCACGTAGCTGCCCTGGCCGCCGCCGAGCAACGCCACGCGCACGCCTTCGCGCACCGTCGCCACCGGCTCGAGCCCGGCGCGTGGCTCGGAGACGAGCGCGAGCTTCTGCAGCGCGATGGCCGCGGGCGGCCGGCTCGGCGCGAACGCGAGCGCGTCGAGCGCGAGCCACACGCCCGGCGCCGCGGCGAGGCCGGCGAGC
>JBEITC010000182.1:0-7351 GCA_040375075.1 Planctomycetota bacterium
ATCCAGGCGCCGCGAAGGGATGCCAGCTGGCGGCGACGCGCATGGCGAGTCGCGCGCGGTCGCGCTCGTTGCGAGCTGGCCACGCGATCGTCGCGTGCGCTAGGCATCGAGCTACCGCTCGACTCCCGCAGGCGTCGACGTTGGCGTTCGTGCCTTGGCGTGGACGTCGCGCCCTGGCGCGCGGGTTTGTGGGGCGGAGCGTGCTCCGCTAGCGTCCGCCTGTTCCATCACGCACGCTCGCCTCGTGCAAAGGTAGTTCCGTGTTCGAGACGCTCTTCGATGTTCCTCTCTGGGTCGTCGGTCCCGTCATCGTGGTCATCATGGCCGCGCTGTCGTTGGTCGGCCTGGAGATCGTCCGGCGGCGTATCCTCACCCGGCTGCGCGTCGCCGTGCACGACTCGGAGTTCGTCGGCACGATGGTGCAGTCGGTGATGGTCTGCTACGCGCTGGCCGTGGCGTTGATCGCGATCAAGGTCTGGGAGACGCACGGCGCCACGTCGCAGGTGGTGTCCACCGAAGCAGCTGCCACGGCAGGGTTCTGGCGCGACGTGTCGAACTATCCGGAGCCCGTGCGCACGCAGTTGCAGGACGGCGTGCGCGACTACGTCGAGTTCGTCATCCACAAGGCGTGGCCCCTGCAGCGGATGGGGGAGCCGCCTGCTGGCGGCGTCGAACTCGTGGATCGGATCCAGCGCGTGCTCGCCGGCTTCGAGCCGACGACGGAAGGCCAGAAGGCGTTCCACCAGGAGACCTGGCGCGCCTACAACCGGTTGATCGAGGTGCGACGCCTCAGGCTCGACGCGGTCGGCACCGGGCTGCCGTGGGCGATGTGGAGTGTGGTGATCCTCGGCGCGGCGATCAGCATCTGCACGGCGTTCTTCTTCCGCGTCGAAGACGTGCGGCTGCATCGGATCATGGTGCTGCTGCTGTCGACGTTCATCGCGCTGGTGATCTTCGTGATCCTCGCGATGGATCGTCCCTTCCGCGGCGACCTCGGCATCGGTCCGGAGTCGTTCCAGCTGGTCTACGACCAGCTCATGAAGCGCTGACGCCGCGCGGTCGGTCTGCCCGCCGCTACCGGCCTGGTCGCAGCACGTCGTCGACCCAGCGCAGCGCCGCCATCGTGCTCGGGAAGCCGAGCGTCGTGGTCGCGAGCACGACGGCGTGGCGGATCTCGGCGGGCGTGCAGCCGGCGCTGCGCGCGCGACCGGTGGCGCTGTGCACGGCGCCTTCGCGGAAGGCGCCGACGGCGAGCGCGAGCTTGACCAGCGCGCGGGTCCTGGCGTCGAGCGGGCCGGCTTGCTGCGTGGCGGCGCTCAGCGCCTCGTAGGCGGCGGCGACGGCAGGGTACTCGGCGCCAAAACGCGCGAAGTGCGAGGTGCGCGGACGGTTGGCGGTCGGCGCGCCGGCGCGGATCGTCTTCGTCGTGGTCTTCGCGCGTTTGCGGGTGGCCATCGTGGGGTTCCGGGTCACGCGTCGACCAGGCGCCATGCGATCGTCTCGCCGGCGCGCATCGGGACCAGCTGCTCGCCGCCGAACGGCAGCGCCGCCGGCACGCTCCACGCGCTGCGCTCCAGCGTGATGCGGTCGTGGTTGCGCGGCAGGCGGTAGAAGTCGGGGCCGCGCAGGCTGGCGAAGGCCTCGAGCCTGGGCAGCGCGCCGGCGCGCTCGAAGGCCTCGGCGTACAGCTCGATGCCGGCGTGCGCGGTGTAGACGCCAGCGCAGCCGCACTCGGCCTCCTTCTTGCTCCGGGCGTGCGGCGCGCTGTCGGTGCCGAGGAAGAAGCGCGGGTCGTCGCCGGTCGCGGCGGCGACGAGGGCCTGGCGATGGCGCTCGCGCTTCAGCACCGGCAGGCAGTACGCGTGCGGGCGGATGCCGCCCGTGAACATCGCGTTGCGGTTCCACAGCAGGTGGTGCGCGGTGATCGTCGCGGCGACGTTCTTCGGCGCGCTGCGCACGAAGTCGACGCTGTCGGCGGTGGTCACGTGCTCGAGCACGATGCGCAGGCCGGGGAAGTCGCGCACCAGCGGCGCCAGGTGGCGCTCGAGGAACACGCGCTCGCGGTCGAAGACGTCGATGTCGCCGTCGGTGACCTCGCCGTGCAGCAAGAGCGGCAGGTCGTGCTGCTCCATCGCCGCCAGCGTCGGCCGCACCTTCGCCCAGTCGGTGACGCCGTTCTCGGAGTTGGTGGTGGCGCCGGCGGGATAGAACTTCACCGCGTGCACGAAGCCGCTCGCCTTCGCGGCCGCGATCTCCGACGGCGGCGTGCGGTCGGTCAGGTACAGCGTCATCAGCGGCTCGAAGCGCAGGCCCGGCGGCAGCGCCGCGAGGATGCGCGCGCGGTAGGCCTGCGCCTCGGCGACGGTCGTCACCGGCGGCTTCAGGTTGGGCATCACGATGGCGCGGGCGAAGCGGCGCGCGGTGTCGGGGAGCACGGCGGCAAGGGCGTCGCCGTCGCGGAGGTGGAGGTGCCAGTCGTCCGGGCGCGTGATCGTGAGTCGCATCGGGCGCGGCAGGATAGCGTCGGCGAGCGCGCGCTTCGCGTCCGTCGCCGCCGCCGTGAACGCTCGCTGCCATCGCCGCGTGCATGCCGCAGCGCGGGACCGCGGCCAGCGCGCGATGGGCGGCGCGTCCGCGATGAGGTAGATTGCTCGCGGATGCGGTTGCCAGGGACACTTGTGTTCGTCGCCATGCTGGCGGCGTGCAGCGACGGCGGCGGCGGCGCGAGTGCGCCACCGGCGGCCGGCCCCGGCGAGGACACGCCCGCCGTGCATGTCCTGTTCGACGCCGCGGCCAAGGCGCCCTACCTGCTGCAGGCCGAGGTCGCGCTCGCCGTGCTCGAACTGCGCGCGGGCGGCACGACGGGCAACCTGCTCGCCGCGCCGACGATGGTGACCTTCGCCGAGTCGAGCGGCGGCGTGCGCGCCTTGACGCTGCCCAACGTCCCCGCTGGCGACTACACGCAGCTGCGGCTCGCGCTCACGCCCGGCTCGGCGCGCATCGCGCAGGACGGCGTCGTCGCGACGCTCGATGCGCCGGCCGACCTGGCCATCCCGCTCGCCGGCCGTCTGCTGCACGGCGGCGCGCCGTCCTGGCTCGCCGTCGGCCACCTCGGCGGCGAGGAGGTCGTCGCCGGCGGCGGCCGCGCCGTCTGGCTGCCGCAGTTCGTCGGTCGTCTGGACGACAGCCCGATCACGCTGACGGGACTCGTGCCGCAGCGCGTCGACGGTGTCGACCTGCTCGCCGGCGGATCGGACGCGGGCGGCGGCGCGCTGCGTCTGCAGTTCGCGGTCGACTGCGCGTTCCTCGACGTCGCCGGCCGATCGATCTCGTCCCGCACCGAGTTCCTCGCCGCCGCGGACGCAGCCGCCGAGGTCGTCGCCGCTGGTTCCCTGCTGCGTGCCGGCGTGTTGTACGCCCGCTCTGCCCGCCTGCTGCCCCGTCGCGTCGAGCCGCTCCTGCACGGGGCCATCGTCGCCAGCTTCCCGTCGCAGCAGCAGGTGCGGTTGCGCATCGAAGCCGAAGAACTCTTCGGCCGGCTGCGGACCGTGACGGCGCCGTACGACGTCGATGTCCGCCTCGCCGGCGCCTGGCTGCACGACGCCGGCCAGAACAACACGCTGCCGGGCTGGCCGTGCGTCGAGGGCCGTCGCCTCGTCGTCCGCGTCGCCGCGCGCACCGTCGTCGGCGGCACGGTCCAGCTGACCTCGGACGAGGTGATGGTGGTGCCGCCCGAGGGCGTGTCGCCGACGCTCGAATGGCACGCCCGCGTGACGGCGGTCGACGCCGTCGCCGGCACGGTCACCGTCGCGGCGCTGCCGTTCGTGCCGCTGGTGGTGGCGGGCGAGGCCGTCGCCGCCGCGACGGTGCTGGTCGATCCGCGCACTACGGTCTGGCGCCGCGAGCTGCAGGGCCAGGGCCAATATGCCGTGCCCCTGGCGACGGTGCAGGCGGGCATCGACGTGATCTGGTGGCGCGGCGCGCCGGTCGGCAGCGGCGCCCTCCGCGCCGACTTCGTGCGGGTGCGCACCCAATGACCCGTCGCGCCGGCGGTTGCTGACCGGCACGGTCAGGCGCACCAGCATCCGGCGAGGTCGGCCGGCGCTTCGATCCCGCGGTGGGACGGCGTGCAGCGGGGAGTTGCCGAGCCGTCGGGGTCAGCCATACTTCCCAGACTGCCCGTCGCCGTACTGCGGCGATCTCGCTCTCCTGCAGATCCGTTCACCACTGCAGCCACCATGCTGATCCGCACCACCCTCGTCTGTTCCGCCGTTCTCGCCCTCGTCCCCGGCGCGCTCGCGCAAGAAGCTGCTGCGCCCGTCGCGCTGCGCGCCGCGCCTGCCACCGGGGAACTCCGCTTCGACGTCGGTGGCATCACCGTGCGCCGCTGGACGGAAGCCGGCGCTGCGCGCGCCGCGTTCCAGCGCACCGGCGGCGCCTGGACGCCGATCGCCGCGCCCGACGACCTGCTGCGCCTCGTGATGGCGCAGTTCGACCCGCAGGCCGGCGTGCCGGTCTACGAGGCGCCGTTCGCCGCGCCGGCGGGCAGCCGCCTGCAGATCGTCCAGTTCCATACGCAGGTCCTGCCGGAGTACCGCGACGCGCTCGCCGCGGCCGGCGTGCAGATCCTGCACTTCGTGCCGTCGGACTGCCTGCTGGTGCGCGGTGACGCCACGGCGATCGCGGCCGTCGGCAAGCTGCCGTGCGTGCGCTGGGTCGGCGCGATGGCCAACGCCTGGAAGGTCGACGCCTCGGTGCGCGAGTTCCTGCGCGCCGGCGCGGGCCCGATGGAGCTGAACCTCGTGCTCGCCAGCAAGCAGGACCGCGCCCGGCTCGCCGAGCAGGTCACCGCGCTGGGCGGCAAGGTCGTCGACCTCTGCGATGGCTCGACGATGCTGCGTGCCGCCGTGACGCCGGCGCAGCTCGGCGCGCTGTTCGCGCAGGATGCGGTGGTGTTCGCCGATCCGGTCACCGAGGTCGGCTTCGACATGGACAACGCCCGCGTCCAGGGCGGCGGTGCGTACGTCGAGACGATGGCCGGCTACAACGGCCAGGGCGTCCTCGCCGAGATCACCGAGCCGTTCGAGGAGACGCACCCCGACTTCGCCGGCCGCTTCATCGTCCGCGGCACGAACACCGTGCAGAACCACGGCCACTGCACCGCTGGCATCGTCGCCGGCAGCGGCGTCAACAACGCCGCCGCGCGCGGCATGATGTCGCTCTGCACGGTGATCGAGAACGGCTACTACCCGGCCACCACGGCGCACGCCGCCAACATCCTCGGCAGCGTCGACCCGACCTCGCCGACGAAGTCGATGCAGGCGACGTCGAGCTGGGGCGCGGCGCAGACGACGCAGTACACCTCGATCTCGCAGGCCGTCGACGACGCGCTGTTCGCCGCCGACTTCGTCCGCACGCAGAGCATGAGCAACCTGGGCACGCAGAGCGTGCGCCCGGAAGCGTGGCCGAAGAACACGATCTCGGTCGGCGGCGTGCGCCACCAGAACAACAGCAACCCGGCGGACGACATCTGGCAGGGCGCGTCGATCGGCCCGGCGGCCGACGGCCGTCTCAAGCCCGACGTCACCTCGTACTACGAGAGCGTCCTCACGTCGGACCGCACCGGCACGACCGGCTACAACACGGCGGCGGGCACCGCCGGCGACTACTACACGGCGTTCAGCGGCACCTCCTCGGCGACGCCGATCGTCAACGGCCACGTCGGCATCATCCAGGAGATGTTCACCAACGGGCTGTTCCGCAACGTGCTGCCGCAGCCGGCCACGGCGGCCAACCGCTTCGCCAACAAGCCGAAGATGGCGACGGTCAAGGCGATGCTCTGCAACACCGCGGCGCAGTACCCGTTCGCCGCGGCGACGGACAACCTGTCGCGCGTCAAGCAGGGCTGGGGCTTCCCGTCGCTGCAGCGCCTGTACGACAACCGCGACAAGATCGTCGTCCTCGACGAGTACGACGCGCTGCAGGTCGGCCAGACCCGCGCGTACTGGATCTACGTCGCGCCGGGCACGCCCGAGCTGCGCGTCACCATGGTCTACGCCGATCCGGCGGCCGTCGCGCTGTCGGCCGTGCACCTGATCAACGACGCCAACCTCAAGGTCACGCGCTTCAGCGACGGCACGGAGTGGTGGGGCAACAACGGCCTCGCCAGCGGCAACTTCTCGACGTCGGGCGGCGTGCCGAACAACCGCGACAACATCGAGTGCGTCTACCTGCAGAATCCGACGGCGGGCATCTACCGCGTCGAGGTCAACGCCCTGTCGATCCCGCAGGACGGCCGGCCCGAGACGCCTCAGGTCGACATGGACTTCGCCATGGCCATGCACCCGATGGGCGGCGGCTACCACGCGGCCGGGGGCCTCGCCTTCGACCTCGCGTCGAGCGGCGCGGGCAACCTGCAGTTCAACGCCAGCAACGTGCCGGCGACCGGTTGGACGGACGGCTTCACGGTGTTCTCGTTCTCGACGGGCCGCGGGCTGGGCTTCGGCCGCTTCTTCGGCCTCGAGGACGACGGCCTGACCACGGCGCTGTACGCGGCCCCGGCGGCGGCGGGCAACGTGTTCCACTTCACCAACACGGGCGGCCAGTACCCGTACGTCGGCGTGACGTTCCCGGACCCGGCGCTCGTCAGCGCGCTCGCCGGCTTCAAGCTCGACGCGATGGTCATGCTGTGGAACAACGGCGCCCTCGTCGGCGTCAGCAACGTCGATCGCATCACGCTGCAGTGACCATGCCGAAGTGACCCCGCTGCGCGCCGCGCCCGCGGCTCGCTTCCTGCCGGCGGACCGCTAGCCTCACCCCGGTGAGCGCGGTCCGCCGGTTGCGTTTCGGCTTCTCGCCCTGCCCGAACGACACCTTCGCGTTCTGGGCGGCGGCGCACGATCGCGTGCCGTCACCGGTCGCCGTAGCACCGTGGCTGGCGGACATCGAGACGCTCAACGCGCGCGCCGTCGACGGCGCCGATGCGCTCGAGGTCACCAAGCTGAGCCTGCCGGCGCTCGCGCGCGCGCTCGATCGCTACGCCGTGTTGCCGGCGGGCGCGGCGCTCGGCTTCGGTTGCGGCCCGCTGGTCGTCTGCCGCGACGGCGCGCCGCTGCGCACGCTCGCCGACGCCGCCCGCGCGCGCGTCGCGATCCCCGGCGCGCACACCACGGCCTACCTGCTGCTGACGATCCTCGCCGGCGCGCCGCCCGCCGACGTCGTGGCGATGCCGTTCCACGAGGTCATGCCGGCGGTCGCGCGCGGCGACTGCGACGCCGGCCTGATCATCCACGAGAGCCGCTTCACCTACCGCGACCACGGCCTGCGCGAGGTCGCCGACCTCGGCGCGCTG
>JBEITC010000427.1:0-3663 GCA_040375075.1 Planctomycetota bacterium
GCGCCTTCTGCGCGCGCGCCGCCGGGGCGATGCGGCCGGTGATCGCGCCGAGCAGGAACTCGAGCACGTCGTCGGCTTCCCAGGCCTTGCCGCCGCGGCGCGCCGGCAGGATCAGGTGCGTCTTGCCGGCCTCGACCGGGCGCACGTCCTGGCAGCAATCCAGCCAGCTGCCGCCGAGCGGCACGCCCGGGGCGTGGCGGACGACGACGCGATCGTTCTCGACCCACTGCACGCCGTGCACGCCGAGCGCCATCAGGCCGTGCTTGAGGCGGAACACGCGCAGCAGCGTGCGCACCGGCGTCGGCAGCTTGCCGTAGCGGTCCTTGAGCTCGGCTTCGAGCTCGCGCAGCTTCTCGTCGTCGGTCGCCTCGTCCATCTCGCGCAGCAGCTCCAGGCGCTGGCGCGGATCGGCGAGGAAGTCCTGCGGCAGGAACGCCTGCACGCGCAGGTCGACGTCGACCTCGACGACCTGCATCGCATTGGGCCGCTGCGTCTTGGCCGCGTCGACGGCGGCGCGCAGCAGCTGGCAGTACATGTCGTAGCCGACCGAGGCGATGTGGCCGGACTGCTGCGGACCGAGCAGGTTGCCAGCGCCCCGGATCTCCAGGTCCTTCATCGCGATCGCGAAGCCAGCGCCCAGGTGCGAGAACTCCTCCAGCGCCTTGAGCCGGGCCTTGGCCTCCATGCCCGGCGGCTCGTCGCGGTCGAGCAGCAGGAAGCAGTACGCCTTCTCGCTGCTGCGGCCGACGCGGCCGCGCAGCTGGTGCAGCTCGGCGAGGCCGAAGTGGTCGGCCTTGTCGATCAGGATGGTGTTGGCGCGGCCGATGTCGAGGCCGTTCTCGACGATGGTGGTGCTGACCAGCACGTCGAAGTCGCCGCGCACGAACGCGCGCACCGTCTTCTCGATCTCGGCCTCGGTCATCTGGCCGTGGCCGATGGCGACGCGCGCGCCGGGGCACAGCTGGCGGATGCGCAGCGCCAGCGGCTCCAGCTCGCTGATGCGGTTGTGCAGCACGAACACCTGCCCCTGGCGGGCGAGCTCGCGCGCGATCGCGTCCTGCAGCACGCGGTCGTCGCGGAACAGCACGCGCGTCTCGACCTCCTGGCGGCCGGGCGGCGGATTGTCGAGCGTGCTGATGCCGCGGATGCCGAGCAGCGAGCCGTGCAGCGTGCGCGGGATCGGCGTCGCCGACAGCGTCAGCACGTCGACCTCCGCGCGCAGCTGCTTGAGCCGCTCCTTCTGCCGCACGCCGAAGCGCTGTTCCTCGTCGACGACGACCAGCGCGAGGTCGTGGAAGGCGACGCCTTCGCCGAGCAGCTGGTGCGTGCCCACGACGATGTCGACGATGCCCTTGCCGAGCTTGTCCTCGACCGCGCGCCGGTCGGCGCCGGTGCGGTACCGCGACAGCATCTCGACCGACAGCCCGAACGGCGCGCAGCGGCGCGCGAACGTCCGCGCGTGCTGTTCGGCGAGGATCGTCGTCGGGCACAGCACGGCGACCTGCCGGCCGCTGAGCGCCACGCGGAAGGCCGTGCGCAGCGCGACCTCGGTCTTGCCGAAGCCGACGTCGCCGCACAGCAGCCGGTCCATCGGCGACTCCTTGGCGAGGTCGGCTTGGATCTCGGTCCACGCGCGCGCCTGGTCCTGCGTGTCGCGGAAGGCGAAGGCGTCGAGGAAGTCGCGTTCGAGCGCGTCCTGCGGGTACGGCGGGCGCTTGACCAGCGCGCGCTTGCTCTGCACCTCGAGCAGTTCGGCGGCGAGGTCGAACAGGGCTTCCTGCACCTGTTCCTTGCGCTTCTGGAAGCCCTTGCCGCCGAGCTTGTCGAGCGGCGCCTTGCCGCCGCCGCCGACGTACTTCTGGACGAGGTGGATCTTGCTCGCCGGCACGAGCAGCTTGACCTCGTCCTGGAAGCACAGCCGCAGGTGCTCCTCAGCACCCTGGCCGCGCGTCACCAGTTCGGTGCCCTCGAAGCGCGCGATGCCGTGCACCGCGTGCACGACGAGGTCGCCTGGGCCGAGCTCGAAGAAGCTCTGGATGGCGCGGCTCGGGATCACCTGCCGTTCGCGCACGCGCGCCTGCTGCGGCACGCCGGCGAACTCGACGTTGCTCAGCGCCGTCGTCTGCAGGTCGGGGATGCGGAAGCCGCGGCTGATCGCGCCCGGCAGCAGCTCGACCTTCTCGGCGGCGAGGTCGACGCCCTTGTGCGCGAAGATCTCCTGCAGCCGGTCGCGCTCGTCGTCGCTGCGGCAGAACAGCAGCACGCGGCCCTGCACGCCGCGGATGCTGCGCAGGCGGCCGGCGGGGTCGGCCTCGCCCGAGCCGACGGCGCTGCCGGCGGACAGCACCTTGTAGTCGAGGTCGTGGCTCGGCAGCGAGCTGAGGTCGACGCGCGCGCACGGCCGCAGCGTGTCCTGGACCTCCTGCACGGCGGTCCGCAGGTCGGGCGCGAACGCGGCGATGCGCGCGATGCGCTCCTCGATGCGCAGCGGCTCGTAGGCGAGCACCAGCGTGCGCGACGGCGTCAGGTGGCGCAGCACCGCGCCTTCCTCGTCGGCGTCCCGACCGCCGAGCGCCAGCGCATAGCGTTCGTGCACCACGAGCGTGCGCTGCGTGCTCGGGTCGAACGTGCGGATCGACTCGAGCGTGCGATCGAAGAACTCCAGGCGCACGGCCTGCTCGGCCGCCATCGGGAACAGGTCGACGACGTCGCCGCGCACGCTGCACTCGCCGGGCGCCAGCACCAGCGGCACCTGCCGCAGGCCGGCGGACTGCGCCTTCTGCAGCACCTGCGTGCGGTCGATCGTCTGGCCGGCGTGCAGTTCGAGCTGTGCTCGCGACAGCGCCTTCGGCGTCGCCACCGGCTGCAGCAGGGACTCGATGCCGCACAACAGCGGCGCCTTGTCGGCGGCGTGCCGCTGCAGCGCCTTCTGCCGCGCGCTGCGGGTCGTCGGGTCGGGCAGGCCGTCGTCGCCCTGCTCCTGCCGCGGCAGCACGTGCGACGGCACGCCGAAGGCCGCGAGGTCCGTCTGCAGCTGCAGGCTGTCGACGTCGTCGGCGGTCAGGATCAGCACCGCGCCCTGGTGGCGCTGCCGCAGCACGGCGACCAGCAGGCCCGCCGAAGCGCCCCACAATCCGCCGGCCTTGCGCTGGCTGCCGAGGGCAACCTGCTCGCACAGCGTGCGCGTCACCGGCAGGCCGGCGAAGGCGTCGACGAGGCGTTGGGCGGGGGTGGGCGGCACGTTGCGGGGCGGAGAGGTTAGGCGGACGCGGCGGCGAGGCACGCGCCAGCGTCGGGCGTTCGCAGGCCGTGGCTGCAGCGATGCGGCTCCTTGCCTGCGGCCGTGACGTCATTCGCCTCGTCGCTACGCTGGCCCCGATGCCCGACGACGCTCGATCGCCAGCCGACGCCGTGCGCGCGCGCTTCGACGCGTTGGCGCGCGACCCGGCGGGCGAGACGCGCTTTGTCGTCGGACCGGCGAGCGCACGCGCGCTCGGTTATGGCGACGCCGATCTCGCGGCCTTCGCCGGCGCGGCGGTGGCGTTCGCCGGGGTCGGCGATCCGCTGGCGGGCTTCGCGCCGGCGCCGGGCACGCGCGTGCTCGACGTCGGCTGCGGTGCGGGCCTCGACCTGCTGCGCGCGGCGGCGGCGGTCGATGCGGAC
>JBEITC010000353.1:0-4398 GCA_040375075.1 Planctomycetota bacterium
CGTCGCTCGCCGCCGCCGACCTCGCCGTCGCCGCCGCACCCGCGACGGCCGTCGCGCCCACGGCGCCGGTCGCGCCGTCGCGGGTCGTCGCGCGCTCGTTCACCGACGCGCTCGACCGCTGGCTGCTGCATCCGGTGGTGGGGCCGCTCGCGCTCGTCGCCGTGATGGTGGCGATGTTCCAGCTCGTCTTCGTCGTCGCCGATCCGGCGATCGGCTGGATCGAAGCGGCGCAGGAGTGGCTCGGCGAACGGGTCGGCGGCCTCGTCGCGCACGACGCGCTGCGCAGCTTCCTCGTCGATGGCCTCGTCAACGGCGTCGGCAGCTCGCTGGTCTTCGTGCCGCAGATCGCGCTGCTGTACGCGTTCGTCACCGCCGTCGAGGCGAGCGGCTACATGGCGCGCGCCGTGTTCCTGCTCGACCAACCGCTGCGCAAGGTCGGGCTGTCGGGCAAGAGCTTCGTGCCGCTGACCAGCAGCTTCGCCTGCGCCATCCCCGGCATCGCCGCCGCGCGCATCCTCGCCGACGAGCGCGACCGCATCGCGACGATCGTCACCGCGCCGCTGATGAGCTGCTCGGCGCGCCTGCCGGTCTACGTCGTCATGCTGGCGGCGTTCTTCCCGCCGCAGCAGGCCGGCCTGCTGCTGTTCCTGCTCTACGCGCTCGGCGTCGTCGCCGCGGTCGCGGTCGCGCTCGTGCTCCGCCGCACGGCGCTGAAGGGCGGCGAGTCGCCGCTGGTGATGGAACTGCCGGCGTACCAGCGCCCGCGCGTGCGCCTCGTCGCGGCGCACACGGCCTTCGCGGTGAAGTCGTTCCTGCGCACGGCCGGCACGGTGATCCTCGTCGCCACGGTCGCGGTGTGGGCGCTGGCGTACTTCCCGCGGTCGGCGGCGATCGCCGAGCGCTTCGCGCAAGCGCGCGCCGAAGCGCCCGCGGGCGAGGCCGGCGCCGCGCGCCGCGCGCAACTCGACGCCGAGGAAGCGGCAGCGTTCCTCGAGCAGAGCTGGCTCGCGCGCGCCGGCAAGGCGGCGCAGCCGGTGTTCGCGCCGGCGGGTTTCGACTGGCGCATCACCGTCGGCGTGCTCGCGGCGTTCCCGGCGCGCGAGCTGGTCGTGCCGACGCTCGGCACGCTGTACAGCCTCGGCGAGGTCGAGGTCGACGCCGACGCGCCGGACGAACGACTGGCGACCTCGCTGCGCACGACCGTCGGGCCCGACGGCCGGCCGACGCTCGACAGCCTGACGGCGCTGGCCGTGATGGTGTTCTTCGCGCTGTGCAGCCAATGCGTCGGCACGCTGGCGGCGATCCGCCGCGAGACGCACTCGTGGAAGTGGCCGCTGTTCACCTTCGGCTACATGACGGCGCTGGCGTGGCTCGCCGCGGTGGCGGTGCAGCAGGTCGGCCGCGCGCTGCTCGGCTGAGTCGGCGCGCCGTCAGCGCGGATTCCACCAGACGTCGCCCTTGCCGGCGATCGCCGTCGCCGCGGCCGCGCGCGTCACCGCCAACCCGGCTGCGTCCATCGGCGCGAACGCCTCCGCCGCGTCCCACGCCGCGTCCTGTTCGTTGGGGAACGACAGCCCGAGCAGAGCGACGTCCGGATCGACGGTCAGCGTGTAGCGCACGCATTGCGCGACGGAAAGGCGCGGCAGCAGGGCCTCGCCGCTGTCGGAGCCGCCGCTGCTGGCCTTGCCGCGCGGGCGCTGCTGCAGCGGCCGCTGGTAGCCCTCGGTGTCGCCGAGCAGCTTGCCGGCGCCGAAGGTCTTGAAGCACACCGTGCCGACGCCGCGTGCGCGCGCGAGCGGCAGGATCTCCGCTTCGTAGCGCGGATCGGCGAACGGGCCGATCGGGAACATCACGACGTCGCAGACGTCGGCGAGCAGCGCGCGCCGCAGCACGTCGGGGTGGTGGCTGCTGATGCCGGCAAAGCGCGCGCGGCCGGCGGCGATCTCGCCGCGCAGCTGCGCGAAGCCGCCGTCCGCCGCCAGCAGCGCATCGAGGTCGGCGTGCGTCGAGCAGGCGTGGAAGACGAACATGTCGACGGCCGGCACGCCGAGCCGCGCGAGGCTGCCGGCGACCTGCGGCGCGACCGGCGCGCGCAGGTCGTCGACCTTGTCGATGAGGAACACGTCGTCGCGCCGGCCCGAGCGCCGCAGCGCCTCGCCGACGATGCGCTCGCTGTGGCCGTCCTCGTAGTTCGGCGCGGTGTCGACGACGTTGCAGCCGGCGGCGAGCGCGCGGCCGAGCGTCGCGACGCACTGCTCGAACGGCACGGCGCGGTCGGCGAGGTCGCCGGCGCCGATGCGGCTGGCGACGAAGCCGGTGCGGCCGAGCGGGCGGCGGGGAAGGAAGCGCATGGGGTTGTTCCGTACGGACCGTTGCGGAGCCGGATTCGACGAAGCTTCGCGGAGCCATGACGCATGCTTTGCCGTCGTGGTCGAAACCGGTCGTGGGCAGGCGGTGGCCCGACGGATCCTCCAATGCGCGCGATGACGAGTCCATTCCTGATCGACGCCGACCTCGTGGCGGTCGGCCGCGCGCTCGGCGCGCCGCTCGGCTGCGCCGAGGACGGCGACGAGGCGCACCTCGCCTACCTCGACGAGGGCGGCGGGCTGATCGCCGATGCGGTGGTGGTGCGCGCCGGGCGGGTCCTCCGCGCCAAGCGCGTGCGGCGCGCGCCGCCATCGATCCACGCCTACTGGTTCGGCAAGCCGCTGGCGGCGCTGGCCGCCAACTTCGGCGGGCTCGCGCTCGCCGCCTCCGGTCCGGCGCTCGTGCGCCACGAGTCGGCGCGCTGGACCGTGTGGACGCACGCGGACTGCATCGTCCGCGCGGCGCACAAGGGGCTCACAGCAGCGTCGTGACCAGCACGAGGTAGATCGCCGCGCCGGTCAGGTCGGCGATCGCGGTCACTGCCGGGGTGCTGATCATCGCCGGGTCGCCGCGCAGCTTCTTCACCGCGAGCGGCGTCAGCGCGCCGAGCAGCGCGGCGGTGACGACGTGGCCGAACATCGCCACGCCGATGACGCCGCCGACCAGCATGACGTGCTCGATCGGGTCGGGCACGTTGGACGTCCGGCTGACCAGCAGCGAGTCGATGAACGCGATCAGGCCGAGCATCGCAGCCATCAAGCCGGCGACGCGCAGTTCCTTCCACACGACCGTCGCCAGCTTGCCGGCGCCGAAGTCGCCGACGGTGAGCGCGCGGATGATCAGGGCGCTCGCCTGCGTGCCGACCATGCCGCCCGTCGCCATCACCATCGGCAGCAGCGCCAGCAGCAGGCCCTTGTTCAGCGCGCCCTCGAAGCCGTGGATCACGGTCGAGGTCACCACCCAGAACAGCGCGAGCAGGCAGATGACCGGCGCGCGGCGGCGCACCTGCCGCAGCACCGGTTCCTCGAGGTAGTCGTAGTCGCCGACCTCGACGCCGTGGCCGCTGATGCCGGCCATCTTCTCGAAGTCCTCCTGCGCCTCCTCCTCGACGATGTCGACGGCGTCGTCGTGCGTGACGATGCCGACGAGCCGCCCGGCGCCGTCGACGACGGGCAGCGCGATGAGGTCGTAGTCGCGGATGACGCGCGCGGCCTCTTCCTGGTCGGCTTCGGCGGAGACCGACACGAGGTCGGTCTTCATGACGTCGCCGACCAGCCGGCTCTCGTCGGCGAGGATCAGGTCGCGCAGCGACACGAAGCCGACCAGCTTGCCGACGCGGTCGAGCACGTAGCTGTAGTAGATCGTCTCGCGGCTCGGGGCCTGTCGCCGCAGCTCCGTGATCGCCGCGCGAGCGGTCAGGTTGGGATGCAGCACCGCGTAGTCGGTGCTGAGGAACGCGCCGACCTGGTCGTCGCGGAACGTGCCGCGGCGCTTGAGGTCCTCGCGCGCCGCGGTCGGCAGCATCGTGATCAGCTGGTCGCGGACGCGCGGATCGAAGCGTTCGAGGAACTCGGCGCGGTCGTCGCTGAGCATCGCCAGCAGCGTCTGCTGCACGCGCTCGCGGCCGGCGCCGGCGACGTACTCCTCCTGCACGTCCGGCTCGAGGTAGCCGAACACGTCGCGTTCGAACTCCGGCGGCAGCAGCGCGAAGATCTGCGCGATCTCGCCGACCGACAACGCGCTCAACACGCCGGCTGCGTCCGTCGGATGCATCTCCTGCAGCACCGACACGAGGTCCTGGTGGTTGCCCTCGGCGAGCAACTCGCGGATCTCGGGGATGAGCAGCATGTAGCGCATGCGGAGTGCGCGCGCAGTGCGGTGCCCGCGCGCCGGCGCAGGCTAGCCCGCGGCGTGATGGCGCGCACCGTCGGCGTCGCTGCCCGCGCATGAAGGTGCGTGCGCTCGTCGGCGAACGGCGGCCCGCCCGCGTTCGCGGCGCGTGCGCGGTGGCCGCAGGGCGGGGCCGGTCGC